>DASYQB010000105.1:0-6486 GCA_036005985.1 Candidatus Methylomirabilota bacterium
GGCGCGGGAGCGGAGGGCTTCACCATGAGCCCCGGCACCTCGATCACCACGACCAACGCGACGGCTACCGCGGTGACCGTCAACGTGAATGCGGCGGGCGGGGGCACGGGCGGCGCGGCCGTGGGCAGCATCGCGGTGGGCTCGGGCGGTGGGATCACGGTGGCAACCAATACGGGTGGCAATGCGACGGGCGGCTCCATCACGCAGCCTGGCGGAGGACTCCTCAACGCGGGCACCGGCCCGGTGGCCCTGACCACGCCCGCGGGCGGAGCGAGCGGCATCGGCACCGGGGTGAGCCCGATCCAGGTCGCGGCGGGCGCGGTGACGGCGACCAGCGGCTCCGGCGGCGTGTTCATCAGCGAGACCGACGGCGCGAGCTTCACCGTCACGGCGGCCGGTGCCGGACCTGTCAGTCTGACATCGGGCGGGCCGTTCACGATAGCCGGCCCGATCACGAGCGGCACCGGTCCGGTGGACCTGAGGGGCGCCACGGTCGTGCAGAGCTCCAGCGTCAGCACGGGCGGAACGGGAAGCGTGACCGTCACCGCCACCGCGGGTGGCATCACCATGGCCGACAGCACGAGCACCACCGCCGCGGGCACGGGCACCATCAGTTACGTGGCGCCGGGCACGGTCACCCTCGGGCTCCTGTCTGCGCCCGGCAATTCGGTCAGCGTCACATCAACCGGCGGTTCTATCCTCGACGGCAATGCGGCCCCGCTGAACATCGCGGCGGGGGGCGGCGCCACCCTGACCGCTGGCGGGGTCATCGGGCTGCTCGCGGCGCCGATAGATGTCAACGTGGGGGGCCAAGTCAATGTGAACGCGGCGGGCACGGTCTTCAATCCGCCCGGCCCCGCCATCGGCACGTCCATCAACATGGCCGGCACTGACGTGGACGATACGCTGCACTTTCCCACCACGGTGACGGGACAGATCTTCTGGAATGGCGTGCTTCTGTGGCCGCTCGCTCCGCCGCCCGCTCCGAGGGCCGGCGCGGCGTCAACGATCAGCGCGGTGGATGCCGCGCTTCAGCAGGCCGTGCCTAGCTGCCGCCAGCCCCTCGCTGCCTCGAGCGTGGCTGTTGCGCCCGGCAATGCGCTCTGCACCGCCGCGCCCGCCGCCTCCGAGGCCGAGTAGGCCGGACCCGCTTCCCGCTTCCGCTAGTTACTCAGGATCTCCGGGCGGCGTCATCCCAGGCGTCCCCCCGGCGCGCGCGGCGTCGGTCAAGCTCACGTGCTCCACCACGAGGAGGAGCAGCCCCCACAAGGTCACGGGGATGAACTGCGACGCGTGGAACAGGAGCGAGAAGCCGAGGGCATCGACCTTGTCCACTCCGAAGATGGACAGCGCCAGCACCGTAGCGGCCTGGAACACTCCAATAAAGCCTGGACTCGAGGGCAGGCTGACCCCGAGCCCGATGAAGGCGATGACGCAGAGCGCGGCGGTCACCGGGAGATCGAGGCGGGCCGCCCGGAAGCACGCCCACACCGAGAGGACGATCACCGCCCAGATCACCACAGACCACACCGCGGTGGGCACGAGCTGCGCGGGCCGGCGTATGCCCTGAAGGCCGTCGCTCATGGAATCGAAGATGGCGAGGAGGCGGCGGTCGATGGTGGGCCATCGATAGCAGAGAGAGTGGATCAGGATGCGACAGGGCATGGGCGCGGCCGCGATGCCGACGAGCACGATCACCATGAGCAACACCACGGCCACGAAGGTCTCGGCCGCCCATGCGATCTCGCGGGGGGTGGGAATGAGGAAGAACACGAAGGCGAGCACGGCCCCGATGGCCACGCCATCGAGCGCGCGCTCCACCACGAGGGTGGTCACCGTGGTCCAGAAAGGCTGGCCCCGGCGCGTCACCACGTAGACCCGGAGAACCTCGCCGGCGCGGAGGGGCAGGACGTTGTTTCCCATGTATCCGATCATCACCGCGTTGAAGAGATGGGTGGGATGCGCGTGGCGAGGAAAGAGGTGACGCCAGCGGGCGGCGCGCGCCCAGAGCGCGAAGAGGCCGACCGCGATGCTGACGGCGAGCCAGCCCCAGTGCGTGTCGGCGAGCCGCGCGAGCACCGCACGCACGTCCACCTTCCAGAAGAGCCAGACGAGGAGCGCGATGCTGATCGCGATCCCGAGAAGGATCTTGATCAGCCGCCCAGCGGAGGGCACGAGGCGCTAGAGTCCGAGCTGGGCGAGAACGGCGTCGAGGCGCGCGGGGACGCTCAGGGGGCGGGTGGCCGACTCGAGCGCCGTATCCGGATCCTTGAGGCCGTGCCCGGTCAGGGTGAGGACGAGGGTGGAGCCGGGCTCGAAGCGCCCGGCTTTGACCATCTTGGCGAGGCCGGCCACCGTCGCGCAGGAGGCGGGCTCCATGAAGATGCCTTCCTCGCGGGCGAGGAGGCGATAGCCGCGCACGATCTCCTCGTCGGTGACCGAGTCGATCCAGCCCTGCGAGTCGGCAAGGGCCTCCTTGGCCAGCCCCCACGAGGCGGGATTGCCGATGCGAATGGCCGTGGCCAGGGTCTTGGGCTCGGCGATGACGCGGTCCTCGACGATGGGGGCGGCGCCCGCGGCCTGGAAGCCGATCATCTTCGGCAGCTCCTTGGCGAGGCCCGCGCGGTGGTACTCGCGGTAGCCGCGCCAGTAGGCCGAGATGTTCCCCGCGTTCCCCACGGGGATGAGGTGATAGTCCGGCGCGCGTCCGAGCTGGTCCACCACCTCGAAGGCCCCCGTCTTCTGCCCTTCGAGACGGAACGGGTTGAGGCTGTTCACGAGGGTGACGGGGTGACGCTCCGCGATCTGGGTGACGATGGACAGGGCCTGGTCGAAGTTGCCGTCGACCACGAGCACGGTCGCTCCGTGTATCGCCGCCTGCGAGAGCTTGCCGATGGCCACCGCGCCCTTGGGCACCATGACGAAGGCGCGGATGCCCGCCCGCGCGGCGTAGGCCGCGGCGGAGGCGGAGGTGTTGCCGGTGGAGGCGCAAATGACGGCGCGCGAGCCGGCCTCCATCGCCTTGGAGATGGCCAGGGTCATCCCCCGGTCCTTGAAGGATCCCGTGGGATTGAAGCCTTCGCACTTGAGGAAGATGCGCAGGCTCGGATCCGTAGCCTCGGCGAGGCGCGGGGCGGGGACGAGCGGCGTGTTGCCCTCGTGGAGGGTGACCACGGGCGTGCTCGCGGACACGGGAAGGAACTGGCGGAAGCGCTCGATGATGCCCGGCCACGCGGTCATTCTGGTTGCCTTAATGTGGAGGTTTCCGCGCTGCGGTGGGGCCTCTTCGCCCTCATGGGGCTCATCGGGGCGCCCGCGCAATGGGAAGGCCTCTTCGCCCTCATGGGGCTCATCAGGCTGGTTCCACGCGGATCATGGTGGTGCGGGCCGCCACCACCGGGAGCTTGTCGATCTCGGCCAGCGCCGCGCGCATGTCGCGCTCCCGCGCCTCGTGGGTCATCATGACCACGGGCACCGCTTCGCCGTGGGCGCGGTTCTTCTGGAGCACGGAGACGAGCGAGATGTCGTGCCGCCCGAGAATTCCCGCCACCTGGGCGAGGACGCCCGGCCGGTCCATGGCCATGACCCGCAGGTAGTACGACGAGCGTATGTCCTCCATCCGGCGGAGGGGGAGCGGCCGCTCGCTAATAGACGGCAGGTCCACGTCGAGGGCGGGCAGGTTGTGGGCGACCCGGCGCGCGATGTCCACGGTGTCCGACCACACCGCCGAGGCGGTAGGCAGCTGCCCCGCCCCGCGGCCGTAGAACATGAGATTCCCCACGTTGTCGCCCGTGATGAACACCGCGTTGAAGACGCCGGAGACGGCGGCCATGGGTGAGCTCGCGGGGATCATGGTCGGGTGCACACGGGCCTCGAGCGCTCCGTCCACGGCCTTGGCGATGGCGAGGAGCTTGATGCGGTAGCCCAGCTCCACCGCATTCTCCACGTCCTGCTGCGTGATGGCGGTGATCCCCTCGGTGTGGATGTCCTTGAGGTCGACCGCGGTGCGAAAGGCGAGGGTGGCGAGGATCTGGAGCTTGTGGGCCGAGTCCATCCCTTCGATGTCGAGGGTGGGATCGGACTCGGCATAGCCCTGGGCCTGCGCCTCCTTGAGCACCACGGAGAAGTCCAGACCCTCGCCCGTCATCTTGGACAGGATGTAGTTGCACGTCCCGTTGACGATGCCGAAGGCCGAGAGCACGCGATTGGCGGGCAATCCGTCCTTCACCGAGCGGATGAGGGGAATACCGCCGGCCACCGCCGCCTCGAAGCCGAGCATGACCCGGTTGCGCCGGGCCGCCTCGAAGATCTCCGGACCGTGATGGGCGAGGAGCGCCTTGTTGGCGGTGACCACGTGCTTCCCTGCCTCGAGGGCCTTGAGGATGAAGGTCCGCGCCGGCTCGAGCCCGCCCACCAACTCGATGACGATCTGCACCGCGGGATCGGCGAGCACCTTGGCCGCGTCGCCCACGAGAGGAAGGCGCCCGATGTCGAGGCCTTCTCTGGGGCGCGTGGTGTCGGCGTCGGCGATGCTGTGCAGGCGCAGCCGGCAGCCCGCGCGCTCCTGCATCTCCGCGCCGTGGGTCTCGAGGACCTTGACCACGCCGCTTCCGACCGTACCGAGGCCGAGAAGGCCGATCCTGATCTCGTTCATGGAGGGATCCGAAGGCGACGTCGCCGCGCGGTCAGCGGGCGGCGAGTGTCTTGAGGCCCCGGAGGGCCTGTTTGATCCGCTGCTCGTTCTCGACGAGGGCAAAGCGGACGAAGCCCTCGCCGTACTCCCCGAAGCCGATGCCGGGCGACACCGCGACCTTGCACTCGTTGATGAGGAGCTTCGAGAACTCGAGGGAGCCCATGGGCCGGAACGACTCCGGGATGGGTGCCCATACGAACATGGTGCCCTTGGGCTTGGGCACCGACCAGCCGATCTTGTTGAGACCGTCGACCAGCACGTCCCGCCGGCGCCGGTGCAGCTCGACGATCCCTCCCACCACGGACTGCTCGCCTTCGAGAGCGACGATGGACGCGATCTGGATCGGCTGGAAAGCGCCGTAGTCCAGGTACGACTTGATCCGGGCGAGGGCGTGGATCATGCGCGCGTTGCCGCACACGAAGCCCATCCGCCAGCCCGGCATGTTGTAGGACTTGGACATGGAGAAGAGCTCGACGCCCACGTCCTTGGCCCCCGGCACCTCGAGGAAGGAGGGCGGCTTGTAGCCGTCGAAGGCGAAGTCCGCGTAGGCGAAGTCGTGCACCACCATCAGGTGATGCTCCTTGGCGAAGTCCACCACCTTGACGAAGAAGTCACGGTCCACGCACATCGTAGTCGGATTGTGGGGGAAGGAGAGGATGAGGAGCTTGGCCTTGGGCCAGGAAAGCTTGGCGGCCTCCTGGAGGCGCGCGAAGAAATCGTCGCCGGGAATCATGGGCACGGAGCGGAGGTCGCCGTCCGCGATCACCACCGAATAGGAATGAATCGGATACGTGGGATTGGGTACGAGCACCCCGTCGCCCGGCTGAAGGATGGCCAGGGCGAGGTGAGCCATGCCCTCCTTGGCGCCGATGGTCGCGATGGCCTCGCTGTCGGGGTCGAGGTCGACATCGTAGCGGTCGCGGTACCAGGTGGTGACGGCCTTGCGGAGCCGCGTGATGCCTCGCGAGGCCGAGTAGCGGTGGTTGCGTGGATTCCGCGCCGCCTCGACGAGCTTGTCCACGATGTGCTTGGGCGTGGACTGGTCCGGATTGCCCATGCCCAGGTCGATGATGTCTTGCCCCTTCGACCGCGCCTTCGTCTTGAGGTCGTTGACGATGGCGAAGACGTAGGGAGGAAGCCGCTTGATCCGGTAGAAGTCGTCCATGGCCGAAGTTTCCAAATCATACTTCGGAGGCTCTCGGAGTGTCAACAAACGTCCTGATGGCGCGGACATAGCGCGCATGGAGATGTCGCCAAAACCGCCGGTTGACACCCGCAAACTTTGCGTGCTACAAACCCCGGTAACCCGGCAGGGCCGGGAGCGTCGAACATCCTTCCAGCCGTGCCCGATCAGGAAAAAATCTAGCTCCCAGAGCCTCGATTGCGGTTTCCTGGAGGGGACGGGCACGGGGTAATCGCGGCACACGAGGAGGCACCGATGCTTGAGCGGAGCCAGCAGGTCGGCGGGCGGGCAGATCAGCGAGTAGACCGGACAGACGCCGGCATGACGCGCGGCGTGGACCGGTAGGCGCCATGTGGAATCGCAAGCCCAAGCCGCTCGGCCGGGGCGGGCTCACCACCTTCATCGACGAGGATTCGGACATCGAGGGTCACTATCTCTTCAAGGGCACGCTCATGCTGAACGGGCGCTTCAAGGGGGACATTTCGTCCTCGGACACCCTGATCATCGGAGAGAAGGGCAAAGTCACCGGTGACATCCGGGTCGGCCAGCTGTTCGTCAGCGGAGAGATCGTGGGCAGCGTGTCCTGCACCGAGCGCGTGGAGCTCAAGCG
>DASYQB010000106.1:0-6591 GCA_036005985.1 Candidatus Methylomirabilota bacterium
GTGATCGTTCTCGACGAAGGGCGTGTGGTGGAGCAGGGAACGCATGCCGAGCTCCTCGAGGCCGGCGGCCTCTACGCCCGTCTCTGGCGCATCCAGCAGATCGAGCAGGAGCTCGCCAGTGAGTAGCCACCACGCGTCGCCGGCCATCAGAAGACAGCGCCCGCGCAGCGCGCGGTGCCCTCGCGGGGCGGCCGAATGAGCATGCGTTCCTCCGGAGGCGCGGTGAACCCGAAGGGGCGAGACGAGACGCGAGCAGGGGGCAGTGGGGGAGGCACGTCGCGGCCCTCGGATCCCGACCACGAGCTCCTGGGGAAAGCCTACGATCCCCGCCTCATGCGCCGTCTCTGGCGCGTGGTACGCCCGCACCACCGGCTCGTCTACCTGTCGATGCTGTTCTTCCCGTGCATCGCGGTCCTCGAGCTGCTGCAGCCGTGGCTCGTCAAGATCGCCATCGACCGCCACATCCTCGTGGGTGACTGGCCTGGTCTCACCCGGGTGGCCCTCGCCTATCTCGCCTGCCTGATCAGCCTCTACGGCCTCCGGGTCGGCGCCTCCTATCTGACCCAGCTGCTCGGGCAGCGGGTGATGCACGACCTCCGCGCCGCCCTCTTCGCGCATCTCCAGCGGCAGGACGCGGCCTTCTTCGACCGGAGCCCGGTGGGCCGGCTCATGACGCGTGTGCTGACGGATGTCGAAGCCATCAGCGAGCTCTTCGCGAGCGGGGCCATGGCGGTGGTGAGCGATGTCCTCACTCTCGGGGGCATCGTCACCCTGATGCTCCTGCTCAACTGGGAGCTGGCCCTGGTCACCTTCGCCCTGGTGCCCGTCCTCACCCTGGGCGCCGCCTATTTCAGGCTCAAGGCTCGTGACAGCTATCGCGCGGTCAGGACGCGGCTGGCCCGGCTCAACGCCTTCCTCCAGGAATCGCTGCAGGGCATGGCGGTGATACAGCTCTTCGCGAGAGAGCGCCGCGAGGCCGAGCTCTTCGGGCGGCTCAACGCGGACCTGCGGCGCGCGCAGTTCCACTCCACCTTCTACGATGCGCTCCTCTACGCGGGCGTGGAGGCCATCGGATCCGCGGCGGTGGCGCTCCTGCTCTGGTACGGCGGCGGCCAGGTCATGGCCCATGCCTTGACCTTTGGCGGGCTCGTCGCCTTCCTCGAGTACACCGCGCGCTTCTTCCTGCCCATCCGTGACCTGGGAGCCAAGTACACGGTGATGCAGGCGGCCACCGTGGCGGCCGAGCGTATCTTCGGCCTGCTCGACAGCGAGCCAACGGTGGAGGCTCCGGCGGGTGGGGCGGTGACCCCCGTGCCGGGAGCTCCCGCCGTGGAGTTTCGCAATGTGTGGTTCGCCTATCAGGACGAAGAGTGGGTGCTGCAGGACTGCTCGTTCGTGGTCGCTCCGGGCGAGCGCGTGGCCCTCGTGGGACCGACGGGCGAGGGCAAGAGCACCATCGTGCGCCTGATGACCCGGGGCTACGACGTCTCGCGCGGGCAGGTGCTGGTGGGCGGCCACGACGTTCGACAGTGGGATCTCCGCGCCCTCCGGCGCCACGTGGGCGTCATACCCCAGGAGGTGTTCCTCTTCACGGGCACCGTCGAGGAGAATCTGAGAGTGGGGGCGGGAGAAGCCGCGTCGGCTTCCGCGCTCGACAGCGCGCTGCGCACCGCGCGGGCGGATCGCGTGGTCGCCTCGTTGCCGAGAGGTCTCGACGAGGAGATCCGCGAGCGCGGACAGAATCTCTCGCAAGGACAGCGCCAGCTGCTGGCCATCGCGCGGGCCCTCCTCTATAATCCGTCCGTCCTCGCCCTGGACGAGGCCACGTCGAGCGTGGACCCGGAGTCGGAGTCGCTGATCCGCGCGGGGCTGGAAGAATTGCTCCAGGGGAGGGCGAGCGTGGCCATCGCCCACCGGCTGTCCACCATACAAACGGCGGACCGTATCCTCGTGCTGCACCGGGGCCGGATCCGCGAAGCGGGGCGGCATGCGGAGCTCGTGGCTCAGGGCGGGCGCTATGCGCGGCTGTACGAGATGCAGTTCGGAGGCGACCGGAGCTGATCGACTTTCAACGACGGGTGTGGCGAGAGGTCGCGAAGATTCCACGGGGACGAGTGGCGACCTATGGGCAGATCGCGGCGTGGCTCGGCTGGCCTCGGCGCGCCCGGATGGTCGGACGGGCGTTGCGGACCTGCCCGTCCGGATTGCCGTGGCATCGCGTGGTGAACGCCCGCGGCGAGATCAGCCGGCGGCGGGCGGTGGGGAGCATGATGACCCAGCGTATCCTGCTCGAGCAGGAGGGAGTGCCTCTCCATCGCGGCCGCGTGTCGCTGACGCGCTTTCGCTGGCGGGGACCGAAGAAGATCGCAGAGCGAATTCGTCGACACGGAGGATGACATGCGCCTCGGCTTGAACATGGGATACTCCGGCTCCGCCCTCAGGATCAACGTGCCCCTGGTGCAGGAAGCGGACCGCCTGGGCTTTCACTCCGTGTGGTCGGCGGAGGCCTACGGCTCGGACGCCGTCACCACCATCACGTGGGTCGCCGCGTTGACCAAGCAGATCCACGTGGGTACCGCGATCATGCAGATCGCCGCGCGCACCCCGACCCTCACCGCCACCACCGCCATCACCCTCGACCAGATGTCCGAGGGGCGCTTCCTCCTCGGTTTGGGCGTGTCCGGGCCCCAGGTGGTGGAAGGATGGCACGGGGTCGCCTTCGGCAAGCCGCTGGCGCGGACGCGCGAGTACGTGGAGATCGTCCGCTCGGTGTGGCGGCGCGAGAAGCCGGTGGAGTTCAAGGGGCAGTACTACCAGATTCCCTACGCGGGGACCGACGCCACCGGGCTCGGGAAGCCGCTCAAGTCCATCCTGCATGGGCGAGCCGACATCCCGATCTACCTCGCGGCCATCGGACCCCGGAACGTGGCCCTGGCCGCCGAGATCGCCGACGGCTGGCTGCCCATCTTCTTCTCCCCTCAGCGCCTGAACATCCTCAAGAGCTCGCTCGACGAGGGATTCGCCCGGGCGGGCGGAGGGAAGTCCCTCGCGCGGTTCGACATCGCCCCCACCGTGCCGGTGGTGGTGGGCGACGATGCCGCGGCCTGCTGCGCCGTGATCAAGCCACGGCTCGCCCTCTACGTCGGCGGCATGGGCGCGCGCGGCAAGAACTTCTACAACGATCTCGTCTCGCGCTACGGCTACGAGGCAGCGGCCGAGAGCATCCAGGATCTCTACCTGTCGGGCAAGAAGGAAGAGGCGGCGGCCGCGGTGCCCGACGCCCTCGTGGACGAGGTGGCGCTGTGCGGGCCCAAGGAGCGCATCCGCGAGCGGCTCGAGATCTGGAAGAGCTCCGGCGTGACCACCATGATCTGCGGGGTGGGCCAGATCGAGGCCCTGCGCCTCATGGCCGAGCTCGCCCTCTAGCTGCCCATGAAGCCGGCCGCCGCTCGATTCCAGGTCGCCCTCGACGCCCTCGGGCTGCGTCGCAGCGTGATCGAGCTGCCCGTGGAAGCGCGCACCTCGCAGCAGGCGGCCGACGCGGTGGGCGTGGGGGTGGGCCAGATCGCGAAGTCCCTGGTGTTCATGGTGGACGGCGCCCCGATCATGGTCATCGCCTCTGGGGTCAACCGGGTGGACGAGCGGAAGCTCGCCACGCTGGCGGGAGGCAAGGTCCGGCGTGCCGATGCGGACACCGTCAAGAAGGCCACCGGCTACACCATCGGGGGCGTGCCGCCCTTCGGCCACGACACCGCGCTTCGCCTCTGGATCGACGAGGATCTCCTGGGTCACGATCTGATATACGCTGCGGGGGGCGTTCCCGAGTGCATCTTCCCTCTCACGCCCGAGGAGCTGCTGAAGGCGACGGGAGGAACCGTCGCCGACGTGAGGGAGTCGAAGTCCCCCAAAGGAGAGCGGACATGAAGCTCAAGGACAGGGTGGCCATCGTCACAGGCGCAGGCTCGGGCATCGGGCAGGCCTCGGCGATTCTCTTCGCCGCGGAAGGGGCCAAGGTCGCGGCCGTGGACCTCAAGCCCGACGCGGCGCGGGCCACCGCCGAGCAGATCGAGAGGGCCGGTGGCCAGGCCCTGGCATTGGCCGCGGACGTCAGCCGCTCCGACGACAATCGCGACGCGGTGGCGCAGACAGTGGCCCGCTGGGGACGTCTCGACGTCTTCTACGCCAATGCGGGAGTGCCCCAGTGGCCCACTCCCGTGGAAGACATGGACGAGAGCACCTTCGATCGCATCATGGCCGTGAACGTGAAGGGTGTCTTCCTCGGGGCCAAGTTCGCGGCGCCCGTGATGAAGAAGCAGAAGAGCGGCGTCATCCTGATCACGGGATCCACCGCGGCCTTCAAGCCGCGTCCGGGCGGGCAATGCTACGCCGCCTCCAAGGGCGCGGTCACCGTGATGGGGCAGAGCCTCGCCGTCGAGCTCGCGCCCTTCGGCATTCGCGTGGTGGTCATCGCGCCGGTGGCCACGGAGACGCCCATGCTTTCGACCTTCATGGGCAAGAAGGAGGTCGACGCCGAAGGCCGGGAGCGCTACACGGCCACCGTGCCCCTGGGTCGCCTCAACCGTCCCGACGATCTCGCCAAGGCTGCCCTCTTTCTCGCCTCCGACGACGCGGCCATGGTGACGGGGAGCCCCTTCATCGTCGACGGTGGCCGCTGCGCGTGAACGTCGTCCCGCTGGCCGCGGACTCGCTCGGCGTCCGCTCCATGGCCACCTATGTCGAATGCGGCCACACGCGGGTCCTCATCGATCCGGGGGCGGCCCTCGCCCCCAACCGCTTCGGGCTGCCGCCCGCCGACGAAGAGTGGGAAGCTCTCAAGCGGGCGAACGATCGCATCTCCGCCTATGCCACGCGGGCGGGAATGATCTTCCTCAGCCACTATCACGAGGATCACTTCCGGCACGATCCCGGCCTCTATCAGGGTCGGACGGTGTGGGCCAAGGATGCCCGGCGGATGATCAATCCGCGGCAGGCGCAGCGCGCGGGTGAGCTCTGGAAGTCGATCGGCGGCGCCTGCCGCCTCGACTCCGCGGAGGGGAGAGTCATGGAGACGGCGGAGGCGCGCCTGTGCGCCTCCCCGCCTCTCGCGCATGGCGTGGAGGGCACGGGCCTGGGCTATGTCGTCGCCCTCACCGTGACCGATCTGCGCGAGGGCACGCGCTTCGTCCACGCTTCCGACGTGCAGGGGCCGCTGTCCGCGGTGGCCGCCGCCTATCTGATCCGCGAGCGGCCCGATCTGCTCTATCTCTCGGGCCCGCCCGGCTATCTGGAGAGCCAGCTCGGCGCGGCCCTGATAGACCAGGGCGTGGATCAGCTTCTGCGAGTGGTAGACCAGACAGGCTGCCGGGTGATTCTCGATCACCACGCGGTGCGCGCGGAGAGCTATCCAGGTCGCTTCCGGCGACTGTGGGAGACGGGCCGGGTGGTGACGGCGGCGGGATTTCTCGGAATGGACGACGCGCCCCTCGAGTCCAGGCGCCGTGGACTGTGGGCGGGTAAGCGCAAGCCCGCCTCCGCCATGCCGGCTCGGTTGAAGAGGCCGGAGCGGTCGACTATGATCGAGAGCAGACGTGACATGCGGCGAGCGAAGGGAGGGAGGATCGAGTGAGCGAAGAGAAATCGCTTAGCGTCGGCGAGCCGGCGCCCGGCTTCACCCTGAAGACCATCGGTCTCAAGGAAGTCAGCCTGAGCGATTATCAGGGCAAGAATGTCGTGCTTCTCTTTTACCCACTCGACTGGACGCCCGGCTGATCCAAGTGCATGCCCGCCTTCGACAAGCGTGTGAAAGATTTCGAGGCGGCGAATACCCAGGTGCTGGGTATCAGTACGGACAGTCCGTTCAGCCACGAGAACTGGGCGAAGTCGGTGGGCATCTCGAACTACCCGCTGCTCTCCGATACGCATCGCACGGTGAGCAAAGATTACGGCGTCTACTGGCCGGCCTGGAACGCCAACGTGCGCACCACCTTCATCGTGAACAAGCAGGGGAAGATCGCCTTCGTCGAGCACTACAACCAGGGCGACCTGCCCGACCCTGACAAGATTCTCGCCGAGGTGAAGAAGCTCGGCTAGTGCGCCTCCAACGAGTATTGGCTACACGCCAGGTGGCCCCGCAGAGTGCCGGGCCAAATTGCGAGCCAGACGAGGCCCGAGGGAGGCCGCAGCCCGAGGCGTACGTGGGTGTACGTGGAGGGCTGCGGCCGACCGAGAACGAAGTATGGCGAAGTCAAGTTGGCCCGGCACTAGACGACGTGGAGGGCGCCCCGGCTCAGCACCGGAACGTCGTCTTCGCCGAGCACGTCGAAGAGGACGGCATTCCCCTCGGTCGCTTCGATCACGCGCACGGCGAGCCGTGAGGGCAGGGGCACCATGCCCGTGAAGCTCGCCTGGATCCGCCGCACCGCGCGGGGATCCGCAGCGGTGTGGCGTAGAACCTCCGAGACGGCGAGGGCGAGGGTGGCCGTGCCGTGCAGGATGATGGCGGGAAGCCCGGCCGCGCGGGCGACCGCCGCATCGGTGTGGATGGGGTTCCAGATGCGCGCGCACTCCGAGTAGACGTGGGCGAGCCAGACG
>DASYQB010000107.1:0-7994 GCA_036005985.1 Candidatus Methylomirabilota bacterium
CACGCTCGCTCACCATGGCCGCGATCTCCGCCCCGAAGCCCCCGCGCTTCACCGCCTCGTGCACAATGACGAGGCGATTGGTCTTCCCGACGGAGTTCAGGATCGCGTCCTCGTCCAGGGGCACGAACGTGCGGGGATCGACTACCTCCACGGAGATTCCTTCCTTCTCGAGATCGCCCGCCACCTGTAGCGCCCGCTGCACCATCATCTGCGTGGCGACCACCGTCACGTCCGTTCCCTCGCGCTTGATGTCGGCTTTCCCCAGCGGGATGACGTAGTCGCCCGCCGGCACCTCGCCCTTCGTCGGATAGAGCATCTTGTGCTCGAGGAAGATGACGGGGTTGTCGTCTCGAATGGCCGCGGCGAGGAGCCCCTTGGCATCGTAGGGCGTGGAGGGAGCGATGACCACGAGCCCGGGCACGTGGGCGAACCACGCTTCGAGGCTCTGGGAGTGCTGGGCGGCGAGGCGAATCCCTCCGCCCTGCGGGCCGCGGATCACCAGGGGCACGGTGGCGCGGCCTCCCAGCATGTACCGGATCTTCGCCGCCTGGTTCACGATCTGGTCCATGGTCATGGCGATGAAGTCCCAGATCTGGATCTCCACGATGGGCCGCATCCCCGCCACCGCCGCTCCCACCCCCATGCCCACGAAAGACGGCTCCGAGATCGGGGTGTCGCGCACGCGGTCCTCGCCGAAGCGGTCACGCAACCCCTTGGACACCTGGAAGATACCGCCGATCAGTCCCACGTCCTCTCCCATGAGAAAGACCCGCTCGTCCCGCGCCATCTCGCCGTGCAAGGCGGCGTTGAGCGCGTCCGCGAAGGTCGCCTCGCTTCCCGCGCGGCTCGTGGGCTCTGTCACACGCGCGTGCGGCGCGTACACTGCAGCCTCCATCACCTCCACGGTGGGCTCGGGGCTCTCGCTCCCGTAGGCCACCGCAGCGTCGAGCTCACCCTCCACGCGCAGCCGCAGCTCCTTGATCTCGAGCTCGCTCGCTCCCATGTCCATGAGGCGCCGCTCCACGCGCGCCACGGGATCCTTCTCGATCCACTCGAGCTCCTCCTGCTTCGTACGGTACTCGGGCAGATTGGCGCGCATGCTGTGGCCGCCCCAGCGATAGGTGACGGCCTCCACGCAGCTCGGTCCCTCGCCGCGACGGGCGCGGGCCACCGCCTCCCCCACCGCCTCGTGAACGGCGAGCAGGTCGTTGCCGTCTACGCGGGCGGCCGGGATGCCGTAGGCGCGGGCGCGCGCCGACACCCCCTCGCCCGCCGTGGTGCGCGACTGGTCGGTGCTGAGGGCGTACTTGTTGTTCTCGCACACGAAGATGAAAGGAAGCTTCCACACCGCGGCGAGATTCATGGTCTCGTGCACCACGCCCTGGTTCGCTCCCCCATCGCCGAAGAACGAGATGACCACGCGATCGGCTTTCCGGAGCTTGTTGGCGAGGGCGGCTCCCGCGCCGATGGGCACGCCGGCGGCCACAATGCCGTTGGCACCCAGCATGTTCAGATCGAGGGCGGCGATATGCATGGACCCGCCCAGGCCGCGGCAGTAGCCGTCTTCGCGTCCCATGAGCTCGGCCATCATGAAATCGAGACGGGCCCCCTTGGCAATGCAGTGGCCGTGCCCGCGATGATTGCTGATGACGGAGTCGTCCTTGGTGAGGTGGGCGCAGGCCCCCGTGGCCACCGCCTCCTGGCCCACGTAGCTGTGGGCGGTACCCTTGACCTGACCGGAGTTGAAGAGCTCCACCGTCCGCTCGTCGAAGCGGCGAATGCGCACCATGGTCTGGTAGAGCGACTCGAGAATCTGGCGGCTCAATGGCATGACGCTCTCCTCCGGAAGAAGTCGATCGCTCTCAGGTATCGAGGGAATCGCGCAAGAGCTGGGCGGGGTGCCGCGCGCGCCGGCCCGCGAGATGCTCGATCTGCTGGCGGCACGAGATGCCGGGCGCGACCACCTCCGTATCCGCGGCCGCGGCCTGGACGGCGGGAGCGAGGCGCCGGCCCCCCAAGGTGACCGATATGTCGTAGTGCTCCTTCTCGAAGCCGAAGGAGCCCGCCATGCCGCAGCAGCCGGAGTCCACCTCGCTCACCTCGTAGCCCGCCCACGCGAGGGCGGACACCGTGGGCGCCGTGCCGACCATGGCTTTCTGGTGGCAGTGCCCGTGGAGGAGGGCGCGCCGCGGCCCTGCCTTGAAGCGGAGCTCGAGGCCCCGGGCCCGCTCGCGCAGGAGAAATTCCTCGAGGAGGAAGCTCGAGCGCGCCACTTCGCGCGCGGCCTCGGTGCGCAGGAGCTCGACCCATTCGTCGCGCAGGGTGAGGAGGCAGGACGGCTCGAGCCCCACGATGGGCACCCCTTGCGCCACCCAAGGCTGGAGACGCTCGACGTTCCAGCGCGCGTGCTCGCGCGCTTCGTCGAGCATGCCCTTGGAGATGAGGGGCCGGCCGCAGCACTTGCGGTCCACCAGCTCCACCTTGTAGCCGGCCGCTTCGAGCAGCTCCACGGCGGCCCGGCCGATCTCCGGAGTGTTGTAGCTGACGAACGTGTCGTGAAAGAGGACGACGGAGCCGCGGGGCGCCGCCGCGGGCGGGCGCCGCCCATCGAACCAGTCGGTGAAGCTTTCGCGGGCGAAGGCAGGCAGAGGGCGGCGTCGATCGATGCCCGCGAACCTTTCCATGAGCCAGCGATTGGGCGCGGAGGCGGCGATCCAGTTCGAGAGGGGAGCCAGGCGCACCCCCCACTTCGACAGGCGTGCGATATGTCCGAAGATGCGGTTGCGGAGGGGCAGGCCGTTGGCCTGGTGATAGTGGTAGAGGAATTCGTACTTCATCTTGGCCATGTCCACGTTGGACGGGCACTCGGCCTTGCAGCCCTTGCACTCGAGACAGAGATCCATCACCTCGTACAGCCGCTGGCCTGCGAAATCGGCGGCCGGCACCTTGCCCGAGAGCACGGCGCGGAGAGCATTGGCCCGGCCGCGCGTGGAATGCTCCTCGTCCCGTGTCGCCATGTAGGACGGGCACATGGTGCCTTCGAGCTTCTTCCGGCACACCCCGACGCCGTTGCACATCTCGACGGCCGCCGCGAAGCCGCCCTGGGCGGAGAAGTCCAGCAGGGTCTTGGGCTCCCACGTCTTGTACTCGGGGCCGTAGCGCAGGTGCTCGGTGACGGGCGGGCTCGCCACGATATTGCCCGGGTTCATCCGGCCTTTGGGATCGAAGGCCGACTTGAACTCGCGGAAGGCCTGGAATACCGCGGGCCCAAATACCCGCTCGAGGAAAGGGCTACGGGCGCGGCCGTCGCCGTGCTCGCTCGAGATGGCTCCCCCGTACTCGAGGACGAGATCGAAGATCTCTTCCGCCATGTTGCGCACCTGCTCGAGCCCGCGCGCCGTCTTGAGATTGATGAGGGGACGGATGTGCAGGCAGCCCACCGAGCAGTGGCCGTAGTACGCGCCCTCCGCGCCGTGCTTGGCCATGATGTCGCGGAAGCGCGGCACGAACACAGGCAGGTACGCGGGGTCCACCGCCGTGTCTTCGATGAAGGCGATGGGCTTGGCCTCGCCCTTGGTCCCCAGGAGAAGCCCCAGCCCTGCCTTGCGGAGCTTCCAGATGGATTGCTGCTCCGCCGACTCCAGCGCGATGTGCGCGGCATAGCCGAAGCGGCCCGCCGCGCGCTTGGCCTCGAGGGCCTCGACCTTGGACCGGACCTCGGCGGGGGTGTCGCCCGCGTACTCGACGATCAGGATCGCCCCCGGGTCGCCCTGGACGAAGCCCATGCGCTTCGACTGCTCGATGTTTCCCCGGGCGAGATCGAGGATCATCTTGTCCGTGAGCTCGACCGCGTAGGGGCCCGTCTCCAGGATGGCCTGCGAGGACTCGAGGGCTTCCTGGATGTCGTGGTAGTGGATCACGTCGACGGCGGTGGCCTTGGGACGCGGCACGAGGCGCATCTTCGCCTCGACGATGGAGAGGAGCGTCCCCTCCGAGCCCACGACGAGGCGCGCCATGTTGAGCGGGCGATCCTTCACCAGCTCGTCGAGGTTGTAGCCGCACACGCGCCGCCAGTGCTTGGGATAGCGTTCCCGGATCAGCGCTCCGTGCTGGTCGCGGATGCGCGCGACCTCGCGATAGATCTGGCCCTCGAGCCCCGAAGCGCGCTGCTTGGCGCGAAAAGCTTCCGGGGTGACCTCCCCGAAGACGACGCGGCTGCCGTCGGCGAGAAGGGCGGTCAGCTCGATCACGTGATCGATGGTCAGCCCGTAGGCGATGGAGTGCGAGCCGCCGGAGTTGTTGCCGAGCATGCCGCCGATGGTTGCCCGGTTCGATGTCGAGGTATCCGGGCCGAAGAGCAGCCCGAGCGGGCGCACGTGGGCGTTGAGCTCATCCTGGACCACTCCGGGCTGCACGCGCGCCCACCTCTCCTCGCGATTGACCTCCAGGATGTTCTGCATCCAGCGCGAGAAGTCCAGCACCACCGCCCGGTTTACGGTCTGGCCGGTGAGCGACGTCCCGCCCCCCCGTGGGAGGACGGCAAAGCTCTCCCGGTCCGCCAGCTCGAGCACGGCCTGCACGTCGCCCGCGTGGCGCGGGATGACCACGCCGATCGGCTCCATCTGGTACATGGAGGCGTCGGTGGAGTAGAGGAGGCGGGAGTACTGATCGAAGCGGACATCGCCTTCGACGACGCGCCGCAATTCCCCTTCGAGGTCGGTCATGGCGGCGATTATACTACCCGGCTTTCTGGAGCGGCCGGCCTTGTGACGTGGCGATGCACGCGCGGGCGGCCATCGTCGAGGACGAGCCAGGCATCCGAGAGTTGCTCGACACCACCCTCCGCCGGAGCGGCCATTGGGTTGACATCGCCTCGAGCGCTCGAATCGCTTCCAGGTCGGGACGGCCCTCGGCGGGTATACTGTGCGCCGTGACGCGCTTCCTCGCCTCCCTCGCCGTCGCCGCTTTTCTCTTCGCGCCTTCTCCGGCCAGTCCTGCGCCGGCCGCGCCGGCTATTCGCGTCCCCCTCATCACGGGCGGTGAGCCCTTCGATTCGCGCTCGCTCATCGGCAAGAAGGTGCTCGTCGTCCGCTTCCAGGCCTCCTGGTGCCAGACGTGCGCCGCGCAGGCCGCGGGCATCCAGCGATTGTATGAGCGCTACAGGGACCGCGGGGTGGAGGTGCTCGCCATACAGGTGGATGATCCCGAGCGTCAGGCCCGGGCTTTCCTCCAGTCTCATGGCGCGACCTATCCCGCCGCCCTCGATCCGGGCCTTCGCGTGGCCAATCGCTTCGGATTCAAGCGGGCGCCCTACACGGTCATCGTCAACAAGCGTGGGGAGATCGCCGCGCGACTCGACGCCACCGCAAACGAGTCGCACCTGGTCTCGGCCATCGAGGCCGCCCTCAAGCCCCCGGCCCGGCGGCGCGCGCCCACCAAGGTGTCCTAGCCGCTCGGTGGATCTCGCCATCTTCCTGCGGGGCCTGATCATCGGCCTGTCCATCGCCGCTCCCGTCGGGCCCATCGGCGTGCTCTGCATCCGTCGCACCCTCTCCGACGGCCGCGCCATCGGCTTCGCCTCGGGTCTGGGCGCGGCCACCGCCGACGCGGTCTACGGCGCGGTGGCCGCCTTCGGACTGTCTCTGGTGACGAACGCCCTCGTCGAGCAGCGTGTGTGGCTGCAGGCGGGCGGCGGCGTCTTTCTCTGCTATCTGGGCGTGCGCACCTGGATGGCCGTGCCGCGCGCGGCGTCGGGAGCCTCCGCGGACGGACGCGGGCTGGCCGCCGCGTGGGCCTCGACCTTCGCCCTCACCCTCACCAATCCCACCACCATCATCTCCTTCGCGGCCATCTTCGCCGGCCTTGGTCTTGGGCGAAGCGTCGGCGGCTACCGCCCCGCCTCGGTAATGGTGCTCGGTGTCTTTCTCGGCTCGGCGCTCTGGTGGTTCATCCTGAGCGTGGGCGTCGGGCTGTTCCGGGCGTCGCTCACTCCCGAGCGACTCCGCTGGGTGAATCGCGGCTCGGGCGCGATCATCGCTGCCTTCGGGATCGCCGCGCTTTTCAGCTTGATGTGGTAGTGGACCTTGACGGGAGTTGATGCGGGGCATAGAGTGCGCCCCTATGCTGAGCGAGCGGAGACTCCGGGTACGCGCGAGCGTGATGATGGATGGGCTCCGCGATCATCAGGCAACTGTCGGCGAGTCGACACTTCCCCATCACGCCGGTGTCGAGGAATTTCTCAAAGCCCCGGCGGCGCGGCTCACCGCGGCTCTGGCCGGACTCGGACTCTTCGCGGGAAGTTTTGTGGCACTCCATTTGAAAGATACTCCGCCGGACGGTGGGGGGGCCCTTCTCCTGGAAGTCTCGGGCTGGCTCGGCATGCTCGCGGCCGCCCGTATCGTGACGCGCCGGTGGCTGGCTCCGAGCCTGGTGGTGACCGCGTGGATCCTGCTCGTGGTCGGAAATTCTTTTGGCACGCGCCTCATCCAGCGTGGCACCGATCGCGGGCTCGAGCTGGGCTTCAACTACGTCACGGCCCTCAGCACTCTGGAGGCGGGGACGTGGCTGCTCGTGGCCGTTCTCATGCTCGACGGGGTGGCCCGGCTCGGGCGGGACAGCACGTAACGCGCCTAGGCCAGAGCCGCGCGGGAACGCGCGGGATCAGCAGTTGCCGAAGTGAGCCAGCCGTATCCCCAGACGCTCGACGGCGCGCCGGGCTTCCGGATCCGTGAGTCCCGCCAGCTCCGTCTCTCGCTGTCGCCCGTAGCGGCTGTAGGCCAGCTCGTCATCGAAGTAGCCGGGATGGGTCATGAACTCCGAGACCCCCGCGGGCAGGGCGGCCAGCTGCTCGAGTGTCCGCTCGCGCGACCAGTACGCCTCGGGGCCCGACTCGCCCATGAAGTGATCCGGCGTGCGCAGCCCGAGCTTCCGCGCGGCCCCGCGCACCGTGGCGTCCTGGCTTCGCACCGCCACCTTGAGGGCCCGCGCGAAATCCAGCACGAGGTCGAGGATGGGATCGTGGCGTCCCACGTGGTGATGGGTGTCCAGATGGGTCGGGAAGCGCCCCATGATTTTCCTGAACGCGTCGATCTGTGTTCCCAGCTCGATGCGCGCCTCCTCCGGCTTGGCGCGCGCCGCCGCATCGCGGGCGTCCCGGACGAAGCGCCCCTCCTTATCGACCAGCGACGGCACGCGCCGCGGATCGGAGACGGGCCCGCCGAGAGTCAGATTGAGATGCACCCCCACCCCGAGCCCCGAGGCCTGGAGCTCGTCGACTTGCGCAGCGGGAATGTCGCGGTTCACGAGGAGCGTGGTGCTCGTCACGATGCCCCGCCGGCCCGCTTCCAGGATGCCGCGGCTCACCCCGGCGGTGAGGCCGAAGTCGTCGGCATTGACGATGAGGACCTTCGCGCCCGGGGTCACGACGTTCCCATCACCCTCCGGAAGTAGAGCCGGAGGGATTCCTTGAGCTGGGCCCGTGCCCCGGGCTGCGTCTGGGCATCTTCGAGCTGCTCGAGGTCGATCTGGAGCGGCACGCCTTCCTTCTTGACGCCGTCGAGCTCCGCAGTGAGGCCACATCGCTCGTCCGACTCGGTGAAGACAATCTTGGCCCGGGTAAAGCTCTTGTCGTCCTCGGCGATCTGCTCGATGGTCTCGGTCAGGAGTCGCGTGATCGCTTCCTGATCCGGGCCCATGACCGTGGAGAATCCCGTGGTGAGTCGAATCTCTGCCATCAAGCTCTCCTTGTTCGACCCTCACCCCGGCCCTCTCCCTGGGAGGGAGAGGGAGGAAGGTTGAATGCGCTCTCAGTGGCCGGCGGCAGCCGCGTCGTGGAGCGGCTCGAGGCCCGCCTCGAGTCCGCGCTTCGTGACGCGAATGGCCACGGGGCGGGAAAAATACAGCGTGCCCGGCTCCGAGCGCTTGGGCACTACGGGGTGCCCCATGCGCCCGAGCGCCTTGAGGGACGCTTCGCCGACGGCGTCGTCGACCCAGAG
>DASYQB010000108.1:0-9257 GCA_036005985.1 Candidatus Methylomirabilota bacterium
CGGGCACGGACGGCCGGAAGATGAGGTCGAAGGCCAGCCAGAGCGTCTTGGAGAACGGACAGAACAGGATGGGCAGGAGGATCGTGAAGCCGATGCCGCCCCAGAAGATGCCGTTCCACGGCGGATGGGGCCAGGTCAGGAGCACCACGGCGAGCAGCCCGAGCACGAAGACAAGCTCGGCCGCGATCAGGTTGAAGAGCACGGCGCCGAGGTAGTATCCCTGCTCGCCCCGCTCGAAATAGAGCCCGCACACGGGGCAGCGCTCGCGCACGTCGAACCACGAGCGGAGCACGCTCGCCCGGCCGCACCGGGGGCAGCGCAACAGCACGGCACGCGCGAGAAGCCGCGCCGCCCGGCCGCCTTGCCCCACCCGCCCGCCTCAGTCCAGGATGGGCTTGGGCGGGTCCGTCGAGTAGTCGTAAAAGCCGCGGCCGGTCTTGCGCCCCAGATCGCCCCGCTTCACCCGCTTCTCGAGCTCCTTGGGCGGCCGGTCGTTGTCGTTCTTCGTCAGCTCATACGTCTCGAGGCGCGCGTTGTAGCCGATGTCGAGACCGGAGAGGTCGCCCAGCCGGAACGGCCCGAGGGGATGGTTGAGGCCGAGCTCGACGGCCTTGTCGATGTCCGCGTGGTTGGCCACGCCCTGCTCGAGGCAGTAGTAGGCCTCGCGCACGAGGGCGCGCAGGATGCGATTGACGAGGAAGCCGGGGAGCTCCTTGCGCAGGATCACCGGCTCGCGTCCGCTCCGCCGCGTCACCTCGGCCGTGATCTCCACCGTCTCCTCCGTCGTCCGCTGCCCCTTGACCACCTCCACGAGCTTCATGACGAGGGGCGGGAAGAAGTAGTGCATGTTGACGCACTTCTCGGGGCGCTTGGTCGAGGGCGCGATCTGGGAATTCATCAGGGTGGACGAGTTGGTGGCGAGGATGGCGTGGGGCGGGCAGAACCGGTCGAGCTTGGCGAAGCATTCCTTCTTGGGCTCGAGGCGCTCCACGATGGCCTCGATGACGAAGTCGGCGTCCCGCGCGGCCTTCTCCAGATCGGGCTCCAGGCGCACGCGGGCGATGGCCTCTTCCATCTGGTCTTTCGTCATCTGCCCCTTCTGCACCCGGCGCTCGAACTGCTTACGGTTGCCCGCCATGCCCTTCTGGAGGAGGTCCATGGAGAGATCGTTCAGGGTGAGCTGATAGCCGTGCAATGCCGATTGCATGGCGATCTGCGCACCCATCTGTCCCGCACCCACCACGAGGATCCTCTTCACATCGTCGGCGTTCATGGCATCTCCTCGCTCGTCGAGCAACGGGTCAGTTGAGGGGCGGCGTGAGTTCTCGCCAGGGCTGGGCGCGCTCGAAGGCGTGGGCGGCCCGCAGCACGGTCACGTCGTCGAAGCGGCGGCCCACGATCTGTAAACCTACGGGAAGCTTGTCCGCAGTGAGGCCGGCGGGCACCGAGCAGGCGGGCTGGCCCGTCATGTTGAACGGATACGTGAAAGGAATCCACTCGTACGGCTCGGCGGGACGCCCCGCGATCTCGTTGGGATTGTCGAGACCGATCTTGAAGGGCGGGCAGGCCACGGTGGGCGTGAGCATGAAGTCATAGGTCTCGAAGAGCCGGCGCGGGTGCTCCCACCACGCCATGCGCTCGAACCAGGCCTGGGCGTACGTGGTGGGACCCCAGGCCATGGCCTCGTCGATGAGGGCGACGAGCCCGGCGTCGATATCCGCGCGCCGCTCCGGAAGATAGGGGGCGAGGCGCACCGCCACCCCGCCGCAGAAGATCGCCTTCCACGGCTGACGGGGCGACGGCCAGCGCGGATTCACTTCCTCCACGCGGCATCCGAGCTCGCGAAAGCGTTTGGCCGCTCGCGCGCACACCGCCACCACCTCGGGATCCACCAGCTTGGCGTAGCCGGGATCGGGCACCCACGCCACGCGCAGCCCCTTGATCCCACCCTTGAGCGCCTTGACGTAGTCCACCCGCTCCGCGGGCAGGGAGAGCGAATCGCGCGAGTCGGGACCGGCGCATATGTTCATCATGAGCGCGGCGTCCGTCACCGTCCGCGTCATCGGCCCGATGTGGGAGAGGCTCCACACCGCGCTGCCCGCCTGGATGGGAATCCGTCCATAGGAGGGCTTGTGCCCGACGATGCCCGTGAACGACGCGGGGATCCGGATGGAGCCTCCGCCGTCGGTGCCGATGGCGAGGGGGCCCAGGCCGGCCGCCACCGCTGCGCTGGCGCCACCGCTCGAGCCGCCGGGGGTGCGATCGAGATTCCACGGGTTGCGCGTCACCCCGAACAGGAGGTTGTGGGTCGCCCCGATCCAGCCGAAGGTCGGGGTGTTCGTCTTGCCGAGCTGGATGGCCCCCGCGCCGAGCATCCGCTCCACCATGGGCGCGGTCTCCGTGGCCACGTTGTCGGCATAGAGCCGCGTCCCGAACGTGGTGCGGATGCCCTTGGTCAGGACGAGATCCTTGGTGGAAAACGGCACGCCGTGGAGCGGCCCCAGCTTGGCACCCTTCTTCCCCAGGGCCCGCTCGGCCGCGCGGGCATCGCGCATGGCCTGCTCGGCGGTGAGCGTCACGAAGGCGTTGAGCGTCGGGTTGAGGCGGTCGATGCGCGCGAGCACCTCCTTCATCACCTCGACCGGCGAGACCTTCTTTCGCCGAATGGCGGCGGCCATCTCCGAGGCCGGCATCCAGCACAGCCCATCCGAAGCCATATCAACTCCCTCCCGTTGAGAGTGTGGTCAGGCGCCGCGCAGGCGCGGGTCCAGGGTGTCGCGAAGGGCATCCCCGAGCAGATTCGACCCGAAGACGGCGAGGCTGATGGCGATGCCCGGAAAGAGTACGAGCCAGGGCGCCTTCTGCGCGTATTCGGCGGCCGACACGGAAAGCATCCGCCCCCACGAGGGATACGGCTCGGGAACGCCGAGGCCGAGAAAGGACAGCGCCGCTTCCGTGAGGATGGCGCTGCCGAGTTGGGCGGTGCCCAGAACGATGAACGGGCCGATGGTGTTGGGCAGAATGTGCCGGAAGGCGATGCGCAGATGCGTGAGGCCGAGGGACCGTGCCGCCTCGACGTACTGAAACTCGCGGATGGAGAGCACGCTCGAGCGGATGACGCGGGCCGCGCGCGGCATGATGGGAATCGAGATGGCAAGGATGACGTTGGGGATGGACGGGCCGAGGGCGGCGGCCATGACGAGGGCGAGCACGAGGAGAGGCAGGCCCTGGAGGATGTCCATGACGCGCTGGACGACGAGGTCCGTCTTGCCCCCGACGTAGCCCGAGAGGAGCCCGATGATGCCGCCGAGCAGGGAGGCCACGAGGGTCGAGCCCAGTCCCACGAGGAGGGAGACGCGGGCTCCGTGCAGGATGCGGGAGTAGATGTCGCGCCCGAGGTGGTCCGTCCCGAGCCAGTGGGCGGCGCTCGGGGGGGCGAGGGTGGCCGCGGCATTGGTGGCGATCGGGTCGTGCGTCTGCAGCACGTTGGCGAAGATGGCCGTGAACACGATGAGGACCATGATGAAGCCGCCCGCGGCGCCGAGCGGCTTCTTGCGGCAGAAGCGCAGCAGCGTTTCCGGCCAGCCCGGGTCCGCCGAGCGCGCGGGGGCCGCCACCACGACCACCCCGCTAGCCATAGCGCACCCGCGGGTCGAGCACACCGTAGAGCATGTCCACGGCGAGGTTCGAGATGATCACCACCATGGCGATGAACATGACGAGGGTCTGCACGATGGGATAGTCCCGCCACAGGATGGCCTGCACGAGGAAGCGCGCGATGCCGGGCAGGTTGAAGACGGTCTCCGTGACCACGAGGCCGCCGATGAGGAAGGCGAACTCGATGCCGATGACCGTGACCACGGGTAGGATGGCGTTCTTGAGCGCGTGGTTCCAGATCACCGTGCGCTCCCCCTGCCCCTTGGCGCGCGCCGTCCGGATGTAGTCCTCGCGCATCACCTCGAGGAGGGCGGAGCGCGTGATGCGCATGATGAGAGCGGACGAGCGATAGCCGACGGCCAGCGCCGGCAAGGCGAACTGGATCATGTGCAGCTTGAGGTTTTCGCGGGCCGGCACGTAGGTCATGGGCGGAATCCAGCCGATCCACGCCACGAGGGCGAGAATGATGACCATGCCGAGCCAGAACGAGGGCATGGACAGTCCGGCCAGGCTCACCACGCGCAGGACATAGTCGAGGGTGCTGTCCTGGCGCACCGCGCTGATCACGCCCGTAGGCACGCCGAGGAGCACGGCCACGATCATGGACAGGGTGGCCAGTTCGATGGTGACGGGAAGGAGGGGACGGATGATCTCCCACGCGGGCAGGTCGTACCGGTAGGACTTCCCGAGGTCGCCCGTGGCCATGTGGCGCATCCACTCCACGTACTGGACCCACAGCGGCTTGTCGAGCCCGAGCTCCTTCTCGATGGCCACCCGCTCCGAGGGATTCACGTAGCCCCCGGTGGAGAAGAGGATGTCCACGATGTCCCCGGGGGCGAGGCGCAGGAGGACGAAGATCACCAGCGACATCCCGAAGAGAGTCAGCGCCGCGATGCCGAGGCGCTGGGCGAGATAGGTCTTCACTCCCCGGAGACTACTTGTCTCGCCACACGTCCTGCATGCGGCCGAAATTGTAGATGTTGTTCTGCGGGATCATGTTGTGCACATGGGGCCAGTGGGAGAAGTAGTCGAGCTTCCAGTCCAGGATGGGCCGCGGCGCCTCCTCTTCGACCTTCTTCTGCAGCGCCAGGACCATCTCGAGCCGCTTCTGGGGGTTCACCTCCTGCGACTGCTGGTCGATCATCTTGCCCACCAGCTCGCTGCAGTACTGGCTGTAGTTGCGGGGCGAGCCGCAGGCATAGTTCTCGTAGAAATTGGCGTCCGGATCATCGATGCCCAGGCCGGTGAGGTTGGCGCCGATCTGATAGTCGCCCCGCGTCGCCATGGCATGCCACTGGGCCGTCTCGATCTGCTTGAGCGTCGCCTCGATACCGATCTGCTTCAGCTCATTGATGACGAAGGAGGCCATATCGACATAGATGGCGATGGCGCGCGTGCCGATCTCGACCTTGAGCGGCTTCTCGGGCGTGTAGCCTAGCTCGGCCATCGCCTTCTTCGCCTTGGCCTTCTCGTCGGCCGGCTTGCCGTAGCCGGGGAGCGCCAGCAGTCCCTGCTCCGCGATGCCCCAGATGCCCCACGGCTTGGGCGGCAGTGCCGCTCCCGCCACGGCGCCGCCCTGATGCACGGCCTGGATCATCGCGCGGCGGTCGATCCCGTAGCTCACCGCCAGCCGCACTTTGAGATTGTCGAAGGGCGGCTTCTTGACGTTCATGATGATGTTGTCGCTGACCGTCTGCCCCACGGTCGTGATGACCATCTGGGGCACCGCCTTCTTGATCTGCTCCGCCGACGTCTTCGTCATTTCTCCGGGGACGGAGACATCGAGCTTGCCGGCCTGGAGCGCCGAGATCCGCGTGCCGCGGTTCTCGATGATCACGTAGCGGATGCTGTCGAGATAGGGCCGGCCCTTGACGAAGTAGTCGGGGTTCTTCACGTAGTCCACGAACTCGCCCTTGCGCCACTCCTTGAGCTTGAAGGGCCCGGTCCCGATGCAGCTCGTCCGGTAGCTGGCGGGTGGCACGTGGGCGGCGTAGATGGGCGTATACCCCGAGGCGAACATCATCAGGAGCGAAGGCTGGGGGCGCTTGAGCCGGAACACCACCGTGTGGGGGTCCGCCGCCTCGACGGCTTCGACGTTGGCATACCAGTCCTTGCGCGGGTTGATCCGGAGCTTGGCGGGGGCGTCCGGTGCCTCGCGGAGTACGTCGAAGGTGAACTTGACGTCCTTGGAGGTGAAGGGCTTGCCGTCGTGCCACTTGACGTCTTTCCGGAGAAAGAACACCAGGTTTCTATAGTTGTCCTGCCACGACCATTTCTCTGCGAGCTCGCCCACGAGCGTCTCGAGACTCTCGGTCCGCTTGAGCTGGTCGAAGACGACGAGGTTGTTGAAGCAGGGCATCGACGGAAAGCTCACCGATATCGTTGACGTCTCGTGGACGGCGAAGCCCTGCGGCAAGTCCTCGCGGAGCATGACGTTGATGTGGCCGCCCGGCTTGGGTGTCTGGGCCACCGCGGGTGTGGTGACGAGAGCCAGAGCCCCGACGGCTGCCCACAGGGCGACAGCGACGCGGAAACACGTCATCGTATTTCCTCCCCTTCACGCCGGTCGGCGGCGACCGGGCGGGTCACGCCCTTGGGCGGGAAAACCTGGAGGCCTGCGGGAAGCCCCGCGGCACTCGCGAATATACGCGAAGGCCTGGACGCTCTCAACCCCTCTGCGCCTCTCTTACGCGGCGCGTCAGCCTGAACGGTCAGGCGTCGACTTCTCCGAGCTACGCCGGAGAACACGGACCTCGGTAGTGACCCACCGCGAATCGCGCAGCTCCTGCACCACCTGCACCGCGTCGCCGGGGTGGAGGTCCGCGAGCGCGATCGGGTAGCCGTCGACCCCAAAGACGGCGGTGGCGCGCGCGAGCTCGACACTCACGTAGATCGGGCCTTCCGCCTCGTACACGAGAATGCCGCTTCCGCCGTCATCCTGGGCGATGATGCCGCTTCGCCTGGCGCATTCCGACAGGGCATCGACACGGTTTGCCTCCAGCTCGAGCAATCCGGCGAACGGCCATCCCGCGGCGAGCACCCGGGAGTTCATGGCTCACCTCCGCTGGCGGCCCGTCGAGCGTCTCGACGGGTGAGGAGCTCCTCGAGAGTGACCGGCCGCATGCCTCCCCGACGGCGCAGTGCGGGCTGGGCCACGATGGGGCGGATGCGAATCCGGTCCGCGAGCCCGTTCCGTACCGCACGCTCCGCGTAGAGCCGCGCGAGGGAGCGGCACATGAGAGGGCGCCCGCGGTTGTAGCCGAAGCGCACCTTGTACTCCGGGGCGCTGAGCTGATGCGCACGCAGATGCGTATTCGTCAGCTGACGGAAGCGGGCCGCGCAGATGAGACAGACGATGTGCTCCTCCTCCACGGCAAGGCGAGGATCGCGGAGAAGCGCGGCGAGCAGATCGGCGGTGCGACCTCGGCGGACACCGGTGGAATCGGATACGGGCGCCATGGGAATCCAGGCCCCGCGGTCCATCACCGCACCGCCGGGGAGGCATGGGCGCCCGTGGAAGATCCGTCCGAGAGCCTGCGCTCGGCGGCCATTCGGAACTCGTGCCACTCCTGCACCGCCTCGTCGTAGCGGTGGAGCACTTCCCCGCGCTCACGATCGAACCGGATGCGCTCGGTCGCCACGCCGCCGGCAAACGACATCACGGCCAGATAAAACGATGCGCCAATCAGCACGACGGTCCGGGTGCGTGTCCCAGGCATGGCCGTCTCCTTTCGAGTGGATACGCGTTCACGGCAGTACTCGGTCGGCGAGCGACCGTCGGGGCCGCCCATGCTAGAACCCGTCTTCATCGCTCTCACTCACCGTCACCGCTTCCCGGGTCAAGCCATGGGCGACCATGCGCACTCGGGCCTGGGCCAGCGGGTCCGAGCCGGCGAGATCGCGGGCGATGGCGAGGCCCTTGGCGACGACGTCGCGGTCGCCGAGCCTGGCGAAGGCTTCCGTCGCCTGGAGCACTCCGTCCAGCGAGTACTGGCTGCGTGCGCGGAACAGCGCAGCGAGGTAAAGCCGGCGGGCGTCGGGCTCGGCGGCGCTCCGGCTCTGCGTCAGATCACCGAGACGAAGCACGGCATCGCCCGCGGCGAGGAAGCCCTCCCAGGTGCGGCTGCTCACCGCGGCTCGATAGGTCTCCTGGCGGGCTGCCGCCGCGGACATCACGTCACCCCGCGCAATGGCTTCCTCCATCTCGCGGAGTGACGACGCCCCCGAGATGTCCGAACTCGGCGGTGGACTGGCTCCCCGCTCCGCTGTTACCTCGAGGACCGCCAAAAGGGTGGCGGCGGCGAGGACCACGGAAATGAAGGCTCCCCGTGCTCGGTCCGTACTGCCCATGGCGTTCTCCTCGTGGGACTTTTCGATCCCGCTTCGGGCCACTGCTCCGGAACCTCGGCCGTGTTGCATGCCCCTACAGTTCGCAAGTCGGGTGCCACAGAAAAAACAAATTGATTCAGACACTTATGGTGGTCAGGAAAACTGGTCAGTGGTCAGAGTGGTAAGAAGCTGAGCAGTCAGTTGAGCAGTAAGGGTAGAGTAGGCGCGCGATGGATCCCCTGGCCGAGCTGGTCGGAGAAAGCCCGGCGATTGAGGCCGTCCGGGACCAGATCAGGCGCCTCGTCGCCCGTCGTGAAACGGGCCGCCGCCTACCGTCCGTGCTGCTCCAGGGCGAGACGGGCAGTGGGAAAGGGCTCGTCGCCCGCGTGCTCCATCGAGCGGGTCCGCGCGCGCGAGCGCCCTTCGTGGACCTCAACTGCGCCGCGATGCCTGAGCATCTCGTCGAGTCCGAGCTCTTCGGCTACGAGCGCGGAGCCTTCACCGATGCCCGCCGCGCCAAGCCCGGCCTCTTCCAGACCGCGCATCGCGGCGTGATCTTTCTCGACGAGGTCGGAGAGCTCGGAGAGCCGACCCAGGCCAAGCTCCTCAAGGTGCTGGAGGAGGGCATGGTGCGGCGGCTGGGCGCGACGGAGACGGAGCCCGCGGATGTGTGGGTGATCAGCGCCACCAACGCGGATCTGGAAGCGGCGGTGCGGCAGCGCGCCTTCCGGGAAGACCTCTATCACCGCCTCGCCGTGCTCACCCTGCGGCTGCCCCCGCTCCGCGAGCGCGGACGGGACGTCATTCTGCTCGCCCGGCGTTTCCTCGATCAGGCCTGCACGGAATACGGGCTGTCACCCAAGAGGCGTACCTCATCCACGCGAGAAGGAATTGGCCCTTCCACGGATACACCACGAGGTGGGCCGGCCGCATGACCGGCAACGAGCGGGCATTCTGCTTGCGGAGGCTTCGCTCCAGCTTGGCGAAGCCCAGAGCGCGCCGCGCCCGGGTGGCGAGCGATCGCTGCAGACCCAAGTCAACACGCGTCTGCCCTTATTGCGCTTCTTGCGCCCTTTGCGTGCGAGGTTCCCCCCCGCGCGACGGTGGCCCGCCCTCCCGGTGCTATACTGCCGCCGCATGACCGGCCTCGAATCCGACGTGCTGCCGATCTCGCCCGATCCGGCGGCGGCTCCTGCACGGCCCTACTTCCATCCCTGGGCGACCTGGCTGTCCACCGTGCTCGTCGCTCTCCTCGTGGGATACGTGTTCGC
>DASYQB010000109.1:0-3688 GCA_036005985.1 Candidatus Methylomirabilota bacterium
GCGCGCGATGTGGTGGACCACGTCGGGATTGAGCTGCTTGAACTTGGCGATGATGGGCGAGAAGTCGTTGGTGGAGGCGAAGGCGTAGTACTCGAGGGCCACTTCCTGCATGCCGAAATCGGCCTTGGCGCGCTGCCGCGCCGACTCCGTCACTCCCTGACCGTAGGAGGAGTCCTCGGCGAGAAAGGCGACCTTGATCTGGTTGGGCTGGAGGTTGAAGCGCGGAGCGAGATGCTTGGCGATGAACTCGATGTTGTACCAGCCGAAGCCGGTGGCGTCGATCTCTGTCCGGAACACGTTCTTGAGTCCCCGCTTGTTGAAGCGCGGGTCGACGCAGGACGACTCCCAATAGATGACGTTCTGCCGCGAAGCGGCCTCGCTCGCCGCCCCGCACAGGGTGGACGAGTACGTCCCCGTGATGATCTTCACACCCTCGCGCGTGATGAGACGATTGGCCTCGCTGGCCGCCGCGGTCGGGTCGGTGGCGTCACCCACCACGAAGACGAGCTTCTTGCCCATCACTCCGCCCTGCGCGTTGATGAGGTCGCGCATGACCTCGTAGCCGTCGATGTGGCGCTTGCCTTCGAAGGCCAGCGGGCCGGTGAGGGGCTCCAGCACGCCGATCTTGTACTCGCCCTGCGTCGCCTGTCCCTCGCTCCACGAGACGAAGGCGAGCGAGAGGAGAGCGAGGCCGACGAGCGAGACGAGGGCAGAGAGGACGATAGGGCGACGGCGCATGAAAGCTCCTCCTCCGGGAGAGGGTTGAGTGCTGGCGGCCGGACGGTTCGGTAGGCCGCCTTTCTACCATCGGCGGCGCGCGGGTGTCAACGTTCGCCCGCTGCCCGCGATGGTAGACTGAGCGGGCCATGAGCGACGCGCACATCCACCATCAGCTCTCGCCGGAGAGCATCCGCTTCTGCCCCCTCTGCGGTGTCAGCCTCGAGCGCCGCTCCGTGCCGCCGGAGGGCAAGCAGGAGATGGTGTGCACCGGGTGCTCCTTCATCTTCTACCTGAACCACAAGGTGGTGGCCGCCACCATTCCCGAGCACGAAGGACGGGTGCTCCTCACGCGGCGAACGATTCAGCCCGCGCGGGGCAAGTGGACTTTTCCCGGGGGCTTCGTGGACTGGGGCGAGCCGGTGGAAGACGGGGCGGTGCGCGAGACGTGGGAGGAAACCGGGCTCAAGGTCGACCTGGGCGGAGTGCTCGGCGTCTACTCCTATGCGGGGACGCCCATCGTGATCGTGGTGTACCGAGCGCGCGTGGTGGGCGGCGAGATCCGGATCTGCCACGAGAACGACCGCGTGGAATGGGTGCATCCCGCCGACATTCCGTGGGACGACCTGGCCTTCCCGTCAACCCAGGCGGCCCTGCGCGATCTCCTGTCCGCCCGCTCCGACTAGCCCGGCTCAGCCGCGCGAGATGAGCGCGGCGGTGGCCTTGCCCGTGATGACCTTCTCGCCTTTCTGGTTCTCCGCCCAGAGCTCGAGATCCACGAGATAGGGCCCGTCGCCGTCCTTGGGCGGCCGCTTGGCCACCACCTTGCCGCGGCAGGTGACCACGTCGCCCAGGCGCACGAGGGCGGCGAAGCGCACGCCGACTTTGCGCACCGTGCCCACGCCGAGCCACTCCGTCACCGACTGCGCCACGAAGCCCATGGACAGCATGCCGTGGGCGAAGACGTCGCCCATGCCCGCGGCCTTGGCGAAGGCCGCGTCCTGATGGATGGGATTGAAGTCGCCGGAAGCGCCCGCGTAGCGGGTGAGCTGGATCTGCGCTATGGGCGGCTTCACGAGGGGCGGCATCTCGCTCCCGACCTGGACGTCTTCCGCGTAGACCTTGGCGTATTGCATGGCTAGAGCCTCACCACGGTCGTGCCGCGCATGACGGCCACGATGTCGTTGTCGGCGTCGGTGACCGTGGTCTCGCGCACCACGAAGGCCATGGGCCCCGACTTGCCCGCCTTCTCGTAGATGTCGGTGATTCGGTTGCGGCAGAGATAGGTCCGACCGGGGCGAATGGGCTTGAAGTGCTCGAACTCCTGCTCGCCGTGCAGGATGCGGCCGATGTCGACACCGAGATCCCGCAGGAGCACGCCGGTGTCCGCTCCCTCGTCACGGAAGGTGATGGGGAAGGTGGGTGGGGCGATGATGTCGCCCCACGGACCCGCCGCGGCCACCGCGTCGTCGAGATAGAGCGGAGAGAGGTCGCCGATGGCCCGGGCGAACTCCTTGATCTTGCCCCGCTCCACGCTGACCCGATACGGCGGGTATTCCTTGCCTTTGACCGACGTATTGATCTGTATCGGCATCACGATTTGCCCATTGGTAGGAGCATCAGGGTTTGCCTTTCGCCATGGTCCGGCTGAGGAATTTCTCGAGATTGGGGACGACGAAGCGCTCGTGGCGCCCCTCCGCGATCTTCTCGACCTCGTCGAAGACGTCGACCTGGAACAGGCAGCGCTTCCCGTCCGTCTCGAGGAGAGCGGCCTTGGCGCGCACCTTCATGCCGAGAGGGGTGGCGGCGAGGTGCTTCATCTCCACCATGGTGCCCACGCTGATGGCGCCGGCGGGAAGGTGAGGCTTCATCGCCGCGTTGCAGGTGAGCTCCATGAGGTTGATCACGAACGGGGTGGCGAAGACCCGGACGCCGTGGTTTCCGAGCGCGTCCGCGGTCAGCTCGGGCACGACCACCTGCTCGATCTCCGCGGTGAGCCCGGGCTGGAGCGGCATGGCCGCCACTCTTCTACCCTGATTTCCCGGCTCCCGTCAATGCGTCGACCGGTGAGATTCAGCGCCCGCGGAAGGTGCCGGCCTTGGGCGACCACCGGCCGGTCCCGAGATCGAGCACGAAGTGCTGAGAGGCGGTGCTGCTCCCGGGCCGCAGGGTGGCGAGGGTCGAGGTGGAGGTGAGGGCGACCTCCGTCGGAGAAACGGTGGCCGGGGTGACGACGAAGCTGCACACCACGTTGCCATTGACGTCGATGGTGCTGCTGACGAAGGGCGCGCCTCCGGGCACGTTCATCTCGGACAGAGCGTACTCGAGGCCGGCCTCCGCGCACTGGCGGGCCTGCGAGGCTGCGGTGAGGTTGGCGGCGATCTGCACCTCGCTGCTGCTCATGGACAGTAGAGGGAGGAGCAAGGCGGTCATCATCAGGAGCGAGAGAAGGGCGAGGGCGAGGGCCATGCCCTATTGTCACTCCACCGCGGCGAGTACACCAGAGGCTCGTGATGGCTTCGGCAAGACTCCGACCCGGCACAAGCGAGGCCGCACGCCCGGGGCAGGGCCGTATACTCGACGCCATGCCGGTGGTCCTGGCGGCCGCGGCTTTCCTGCTCGTCGGGCTCGACGGCTCCGTCAACATCGCATTTCCCGCCATGTCCGCGGCCTTCGGCGTGGGCCCGACCACCATCCGCTGGGTCATCATCTGCTACGTGGGGACGTACGCGCTGACCGCGCTCGCCGCGGGCGTGCTCGCCGATCAGCTGGGGCCGGGGCGGGTGGTGCGTGCTGGCCTCGTGCTCTCTCTCCTGTGCTTCGCGGGCTACGCGCTGGTGCCGTCCTTCGCCGTGTTCCTCGCCTTCCGCGTGCTCCAGGGAGCGGCCGGGGGCCTGCTCTACGGCGCCTCGCCCGCGCTCGTGACGCTGTCGCTGCCCCCCTCGCGCCACGGCTGGGGCCTTGGCTGGGC
>DASYQB010000110.1:0-6607 GCA_036005985.1 Candidatus Methylomirabilota bacterium
CGGCGAGCAGGGGAACCTCCTCCAGGTGCCGCATCTTCTCGTCATGGCTCACGCGGGATCCGCTGGGCTCGGCACGGCGAAGAGCCTCCCTCAGGTCCTGCGGGATCGAACCATCGAGGATTCTGCCTATCAATTCCATACGGCCTCCTCCGGCGCTACCGCCGCGGCGGCGGCTTGACGCTCTTGGCCTTGTCCTCTGGCGACCTGGCCAGGCGATCGCGCTCGGCCTGAAGAGCGCGAATCTCCCGCTCGAGCTTCACCATACGCTCGTGGGCCAGGGTCGCCTGCAGGCGCAGGTCCTCCGCTTCTTTGTAGACGCGCGTCAGCTCCTTCTCGAGCCGGGCGGCATTGCGACGACTGTCGGACCACTTCATCCATACCATCGCCGTCAACACTACGAGCACCAGGCACGCAGCGATGAGCGCCCACGGACGCCGCGGGGGGCGCTCCTCCTTGGTTGCGCCTCCGTCCATACCCTCTTCGAGAGTGCGCCCCCTGCGCATGTCGTTCTGAGACTAGCATCACGGAGTCAGGCCCCGCCAGAATTTGCTAGAGTTCGAGCGTGCTCCCCGGGATTCGCGTGGGCCACGTCACGGATCTCCAGTCGCTCACCGGCTGTACCGTCATCCTTCCTGATCGACCCGCGGTGGGCGCGCTCGAGATCGCCGGATGGGCAGCGGGAGTGCACGGCATCGAGTTTCTCGATCCCCGTCACGTCGCGCCCACGGTGGACGGCATCATGCTCGCCGGAGGCAGCGCCTTCGGTCTCGAGGCGGTGTGGGGCGCCCTCGCGTACCTCGAAGAGCACGGCCGGGGCTATCCCGTCGGCCGCACCGTGGTGCCGCACGTCGCGGGCGCCATCGTCTTCGATCTCAACGTGGGCGACCATCGCGTCCGTCCGGATCGGGCCATGGGCTATGCGGCGTGCGTCGCCGCGCATGCGGGGATGGTGGAGGAAGGGAGCGTGGGGGCGGGCACGGGGGCCACCGTGGGCAAGCTCTACGGCATCACGCGCGCCATGCGGGGCGGCGTCGGGTGCGCGCGCGTCGACGTGGACGGCGTCGCGGTGGCTGCCCTCATGGTGGTCAACGCGGTGGGCGACGTGCGGGACCCCGTCACCGGCCGCCTCCTCGCGGGCGCCCGCGATTCCGCGGAAGGCCGGGAGCTCGTCGATACCGCGGCTGCGCTCGAAGCGGGGGCCGTCCTTCCCCACTTTCGCCCCGTCAACACGACCATCGGGGTCATCGCAACCACCGCCGGCCTCGGGAAGTCGGAGGCGGCCCGTCTGGCCCGTCTCGGCCTCGAGGGCTTCGAGCACGCGCTCTCTCCTCCTCACCTGCCCACCGACGGCGACGTCCTCTTCTGTCTCTCCATCGGAGAGAAGCGGGCCGAGCTGCGGGCCCTCGGGGCGGCGGCCGCCCAAGCGGTGGGCGCGGCCATCGCGCGGGCCGTCCTGTGGGCAACGCCGCTCCCCGGTTTGCCCGCCGCGAGTGACTTGATCGCCTAGAATTTAGAAAGGGCGCGCGGAGGCTGCGCGGTAGAATCCGCGCGGGAGATGCCTTGAGCCCGCTCGGCGCCACCATTCTCCGCGTTCTCCTCGGCTGCACCTACCTCGCTCACGCGTATTACATCTGGGCCGTGCTCGGCCCCGACGCCCTCGCCGATCTCGTGAACAAGCAGACCGGCCTTTCGCTCGGCGGCAATTTCGTCTGGTATCAACTGGTCGCCCATGTTCTGGGAGGATTCATGCTCGTGCCGGGTATCGCCACCCGATGGGCGGTGGCTGCGAATATCCCGGTGCTCCTCGTTTCGGTGACCGTGCTGCACTTCCACGAGGGGTATTTCCTCCACGCCGAGGTGGTGGCGGCCGCGCCGAACCGGGCGCAGGTGGCCGGCTACGAATATGCCCTGTTCGTCCTCGTGGCCACCATCGCGCAGTTCTTCCTGGGTACGGGCGCCCTCGGCTTCAGCCGCGATCGATAGCGGGCTCGCGACTTTCTTCCTGCCAGAGACCGAGGGCGCGGAGGGCGGGCTCGTCGTTGAAATGGAAGAGACAGGCGGGCTTCGATGACGACAGGTTCCGGTGCTGGAGCCAGTGCCAGGGCGGCGCCACCACGCAGTCGCCCGGCGCCCAGGTGAAGATCTCGTCGCCGATTCTGCTCTCGCCCTCGCCCTCGATGACGTGGAACACTCCGCTCCCCGTACGGCGCTCGCCGGAGGTGCTCTCGCCCGGACGCAGCCACTGCGCCTCACAGCCGATGGTACGAAGGGGGAACGTCCCCGTCCGCGGATTGACATAGCGAAGCACCACGGGCTGGCCGGCGGGCGCGCCGGCGGCCATGGCGGCCAGCGCCTCGCGGGTCGTGCGCCACGGCCAGCGCACCTGCGGATAGCCCGTGTCTTCATAGCGCGAGGCTCGGGGCACCATGCCTGCGGCCGTGAACTCGTCCTGCGAAGAGTCGATGGCGGTGGCGGGAGTAGCGGCTGGGCGCATCTTCGACGCCCAGGCCGCCTCGAAGCTCCGCACGAGTGGAATATCGAGGCCGTCGAGCCAGATCACGGGCTCCGTGCCTTCGTGGCCGTGGTCGTGCCAGCGCATGGGGGGCGTGATGATGAGATCGCCGGGCTCCATCGCGCACCGGACGCCGTCCACGGTGGTAAAGGCGCCGCGACCCTCCACGATGAGCCTCAGGGCGGCCGGGGTGTGATGGTGGCTAGGCGCCGTCTCGCCGGGCAGAATGATCTGAAGCCCCGCGAAGAGCGTGGCCGTCGCCGCGTAGGCCCCTCCCAGTCCGGGATTGCGCAGGACGAGGACGCGCCGCTCCGCCTGCTCCATGGGCACGAGGCGGGCTGCCTCGAGGAGCGGGCCCCGCATCTCCGACCAACGCCAGCGATGAGGGACGGCCTGGGTCACGCGCTCCTGAGGCAAGAGCGCGTGAAGGGCCGTCCACAGGGGCGCGAGGGACAGCCGGTCGAGCCCCGCCGAGTAGTCGGCGGGGAGATTCGGATCGCGAGTGGTCATCGTGGCCGGATTCATGTCATCGACCTCCGTGCGAACGTCTCGTTAGTGACCGTCTTCGTCTGATCCGGCGGGACGCATCTGGTCCCGGGCGTCCGCGAGGCGCTCGGCCTCTCCCCGCACCTGCGCCAGCCGCCCCGGATCGTGGACGAAGCGCGGCTCCGTCACGTAGCCCGACCAGCTCGCCATGTAACCGGGACGCGAGAGACCGAGGGCGAACTCGGAGATCCGCGCGGGATTGGTGAAGTCGGCCATGATGCCGACCTCCTCGAACCTCTGCGGACGCTTGTCGTCGAGGAGAGCGGCGAGGGCGGTGGGATGCGGTCCATGGGGCAGTCCCACGGGATGCACCGACACCATGCCCTCGGAGAACACCCCGCCCCGGCTGAAGAAGCGCCCGACGTGATAGCCCAGCGTCTCGCAGTAGTCGAGGTTGTTGTGGAAGAAAGGCACCCACAGCCCTTCCTTCTCCGCCGAGCGCACGGTGAAGACGCAGATATAGCAGCCGGGAAGGATGAACACGGTGTGCCCCGAGGGCGGCACGTGCGAGCGATCGGCCACGAGCGGCCGCACGTCTTCCACCGCGAACTTGTACGGGAGGTAGGTGCCACGCCAGCCCACGGCGTCGAAGGGGTGCGTGGGGTGGACCCGGCGCGCGTAGGTGCCGTCGGTCTTGGAGATGATCTCGAAGCTCCCCGCCTCGTTGCGCGTGTCGAGCGAGCGCGGAAATTTGTAGTCGCTGCGGCTGTGCGTCAGGAACTGCCCGGTGGTGGCCGCTTCGGCCTTCTCGGGATCTCCCGTGAAGCTCTCGTACACCCAGTAGTATTGCGGACCCGCGCCGAGCTCGAAGCGATGGGTGATGCCCTTGGGCACGATGAGGAAATCGCCCTTGCCGTAGGCGATGGGCCCGAATGTCGTCTCGAGCGTGCCCGAGCCCTCGTGGATGAAGAAGACGAGGGTGGCCGCGTGATGCTCGAAGAAATATTCCATGGGCGCGGTGGGCGCCGTCACGTTCATGGCCGCCGTGGCATTGGCCACGAGCCGGCCCAGGCCGCGGTAGACGTCGCGCGAGGGCGCGGGCTCCATCATGCCCAGGGCGTGGTGAATACCTCCGACCGGATGGAGCGGCGACTCCCAGTGCGGGGCGAACCTCCCGCCGTCGAGGAGCCGGCTCTCCTCGGCCAGCCAATTCGTCGGCGGGTAGAGATGATAGGTATGACTCACCTTGCCCGCGAAGCCGCCTCGCCCGTGCTCCTGCTCGTAGACATGGCGCAGGAGCGGGCCCGCATGCGGCGCCCGCGGCACGATGCCGACTTCGGGAATTCCGCTGAAGTACTCAAACTTTTCCATGAGAGCCTCCCTCCGCTTATGTCCGGAAGCCTACACGGCCACCGGGAGCTTGGCCAGCCATGGTAAGATCATGTTTTAGTATTGATCAACAACATTACTTAGTTTATATGATGAAACATACATGACAGCGACACATACCCGACAGATCAAAGTAGCCGACGAAGTTTGGGTTGCCACCGCGCTGCTACATCGCGAACATCCCGACCGCGAAGGCTTCACCCCCGACGAGATCATGCGGCGCGTGGAACGGGAAGCCATCCACGGGCAGCTCCGTCCGGGAATCCATCAGCATGCGATCCAGCACAATGTGGCAAACAGACCGCCGAATCCTGGGCGATATCGGATGCTCTATGCAAGCGGCAAGATGCGGCGACTCTTTCGGCCGGGCGATGATTTTCACCCGGCCCGAGCCGGTTCCAAGACCACCCCGACGCGAGAGCAGCTGCCCGCTGAGTATCACTATCTACTCGACTGGTATGCGTCGGAGTACGCGAGCGGTCAGGTCGCAGAAGGCAGACCTGATCCCATCCTCCAACTCCGTGGCTTGGGTAGAGAGATCTGGAAAGACGAGGACGCGGACCGCTATGTCCGTCGCCTTCGCAAGCGGTGGGAATGAGCCGGGTCTTCTGGGACACGAACCTCTTCATCTACCTCATTGAAGGTTCCGGAGAGCGGGCGCGCCGCATGGTGAGACTTCGTGAGCGCATGCTCGAGCGTGGCGACCGGCTCTATACGTCGACTCTGACCCTCGGAGAAATCCTCGTAAAGCCTGGGGAAGCCGGAGACGCCTCGCTGCAACAACAGTACGAGCAGACAATAAGCGCGGGGGCAATAATCGTTCCGTTCGACCAGTCAGCCGCCCGAGCCTATGCGGCCATCCGCAAAGACCGCAGCATCCGCCCCCCGGATGCCATTCAACTGGCCTGCGCCGTCAATGCGCGCGTGGATCTGTTCATCACGAACGACGAACGATTGAGCCAAAAGGTGATCACGGGGATACAGTTCGTCAGCTCGTTGGACAAAGCCTTCCTGTAGTCGGAGGGGCCTACACCGTGGCGAAGAAGCGCGCGGGGGCGCCCTCCGTACCCGCGATCTTGTAGAAGGGCGCCGCGAAGTCCACGCGGCGACGGGGCAGCGCCCCGAGATTGGTCAGCCCTTCCATGATGACCACCCCCGCCCCGAGGATGACCCGGTGCATGGCGAAGTCCTCCGAGCCGAAATCGGGCAGGCGCGCGCAGTACTCCTCGAAGAAGTCGAACCCGATGTTCTTGGGCCCCTGGTCCACCAGCCACTGCGCGCTCTCGGGAGGAAAGTAAGGCGACTGGGTGAAATAGTCCGGCCATCTGCCGTACATCTTGTCCGTCCAGTCCGTGCGCAGGAGCACGATGTCCCCGCGCCTGACGTCGCCCGCGCCGCCTTTCTTGAGGTCGTCGATGGTCACGGGATGATTCGGGCCGACCCAGGACAGGTCCACTACCAGGGCCTCGCCCATCACCTGGTCGAGAGAGATCTCGGCGGTGGTGATGCCGTTCTTGAAGACGTGGAGCGGCGAGTCGATGTGGGCGCCGGTGTGGAGGCTCTGGTGCACGCTCGACACCTGCCAGAAGCCGGGGCCCCGGTTGTGCGGCGTCACCTCGAGACGCATGTTGGTCGAGGGCGGACTCATGGTGCTCGAGTCCACGGTGACGGAGAGATCGACGAAGCGGCCCATGCGGTCCCCTTTCCCGGCGCCCAAGACTAGCATCGGCGCTCCGTGTATGCTATCCGTCCGATCCACTCCGGCGAAGGGAGCTTCCATGCGGCTCGAGGGGAAAGTGGTCATCGTCACCGGTGCGGCCAAGGGCATAGGCGCGGCCATCGTGGAGGCGTGCGTGCGCGAAGGCGCCCGGGTCGCCGCCTTCGATCTCGACGGCGGCGGCGTGGACGCCCTGGCCGCGACCCTGCGCGGGAAGGGCGCCGACGTGCTCGCCCTGCCCGCCGACGTGACCCGCTCGCCGGAGATCAGCCGCGCCGTCGAGACCGTGCTTGCGCGCTGGGGCCGCGTGGACGTCCTCGTCAACAACGCGGGCGGCTTCGCGGTGATCCGGGCCACCGAGGAGATCTCAGAGGAGGAGTGGAACGCCATCATGGCCTCCAACCTGACCAGCGTCTTCCTCTGCTCGAAGGCCGTGTTGCCCATCATGAAGCGTCAGAAATACGGCCGGATCGTGAATCTCGCCTCCGTGGTCGGCCGTGCGG
>DASYQB010000111.1:0-11771 GCA_036005985.1 Candidatus Methylomirabilota bacterium
GCCCCAGCCGCCCGCGCCGGCCAGCTCGTGGCGGTAGACGTCGCCGTGGCGCACGGTGAGCGTGCACTTGGCGGGCAGCTCGCGATGGTCCGTGGCCGGGTTCAGCACGTTGCGCGACGGCGTTCCCGGCCTTCCCCCGGCGAGGCCGTAGGGCAGGTGATGGCGACGGTCGGTGCGGAGCTGGAGCGTGCCTTCGGCCTCGAGAAAGCGGTACTGGCGCTCGAGAGCAAGGCCGCCGCGGAACTTGCCCGGGCCGCCCGTATCCGCGAGATAGCCGTAGCGCTCGATGGTGATCGGGTACTCGGACTCGATGATCTCCACCGGATTGTTGGAAAAGTTCACCACCGAGCTGCTGCACGCGTCGACCCCGTCCTTGAGGGGACGGCCGCCCCACGAGCCGAAGAGAAACTCCAGGAAGACGAAGGGCCGGCGCTCGGCGTCGTAGCCACCGAAGCTCACCCCCGTGTCGCCGCCTACCTCGCAGGCGAAGACGCGATCGGGGGCGATCTGCGCGAGGGCACCGAACACCGCGTTGGCCATGCGGAAGCCGGTGAGGCCGCGGGCCGCCACCGCTGCGGGCATGACGGGATTGACCACGGTGCCGGGCGGCGCGATCACTTCGATGGGACGGAAGTAGCCCTCGTTGTTGGGGGGCGTGCCGCCCACCAGATGCCGCACGCACGCGTAGACGGCGGACTTGGTGAAGGGGAGGGGCGAGTTGATAGCGCCCTTCACCTGCGGCGCCGAGCCGGTGAAATCCGCGATGAGGCGGTCTCCCGTCACGGTGATGGTCACGGTGATGGGAATGGGGTCGGGATCGATGCCGTCGTCGTCCATCCAATCGGTGAAGGTATAGCGGCCGTCGGGCATGGCGGTGATGGCATGGCGAGCGAGGCGCTCGGCCTGGTCGAGGAGCGCCGTCGTGCAGGAGGCGAATCGGTCGGCTCCGTACTGCTCTGCTAACGCGAGATAGCCGCGCTCCCCGGTGAGACAGGCCGCCACCTGCGAGCGCACGTCGCCGAGCACCTGGCGCGGCACGCGCACGTTGCGGTCGATCAGCTCGAACACCGCCTCCACCGGCTTCCCCGCTGCGTAGAGCCGAAGAGGGGGGATGCGCAGGCCTTCCTGGAAGATCTCCGTGGCGTCGCAGCCGTTGCCCCCCGGCGTCTTGCCGCCCACGTCGAGCTGGTGCCCGATGCTCGCCGACCAGCCCACGAGCCGCGCCTCCACGAAAATGGGCTTGAAGATGTAGAAGTCGGGCAGATGCGTGCCGCCCTCGAAGGGGTCGTTGAGGATGAACACGTCGCCGGGGGCGAGGCTCGCCTCGAACTTGCGGCGCACGTGCGCCATCGCGTCGGGAATGGAGCCGAGGTGGAGGGGCAGGGTGAGGCCCTGGGCGATGAGGCGGCCGTCGACGTCGCAGAGGGCGCACGACATGTCCATGGCGTTCTTGAGATTGTTCGAGTAGGCGGTGCGCACCAATGCAATGGCCATCTCGTCCACGATGGCGTCGAGGCCGTTCTTCACCAGCTCGAGGAGAATGGGATCGCTGAGATCGCGGCCGCTCATCGTGCGCCTCCGGGGGTGATAACGATGTTGCCGTGAGCATCGAGGCGGGCCGCGCAGCCCGGGGGGACGAGGGTGGTCGCGTCGTACTCGTCGACGAGGAGGGGACCCGGCCGGGAGGCGGCCTCGAGCTCCCCTCGCGTAAGGACAGGAGTAGTGATGACGCCGTGGGCGGGCCCGAAGTAGGCGCGCCGCTCGCCGCCGCGAACGGTGTCATCCATCTCGAGCTGGAGGCCGGGGCGATCTGCCGGTCGCCGAACCCGCGCGGTGAGCCGCAGGTTGACCATCTGTATTGGGTCGCCTTCCGCCTGGTGGCCGTACGTCCGCTCGTGCTCGCGGCCGAAGTTCACGGCCAGCTCGCGCAGCGCTTCCTCGGTCCATGCGGGCGGCAGCGGGACCGTCAGCTCGAAGGATTGCCCCTGGTACTTGAGGTCGACGAAGCGCTCGATCTGCACCTGCGCGCGATGGCCCTCGTCCTTGAGGAGCGCCTCCGCATCGCGCTCCAGCTCCGACACCGCGGCGCTGATCTCCGAGGGTTTCGTGCCGAAGAGCGGCCGGAGAAAGGTCTTGACCAGGTGGTGCTCCAGCTCCGCCTCGAGGAGCCCGATGGCGCTGAACACACCGGGGGCGGGAGGAATCAGGATGGTGGCGATCTCGAGCGAGCGGGCCATCTCCGCGGCGAAGAGCGGACCGTTGCCCCCGAAGGCGATCAGGGTGAAGTCGCGCGGGTCACGCCCCCGCTCGATGGTGACAGCGCGCACCGCCCGGGCCATGCCCGCGCAGCCGAGGAGGTAAACGCCGTGGGCCGCATCGGCCACGTCGATGCCGAGTGGCGCGGCGATCTGCTCGGCCACCGCGCGGCGCGCCTTCTCGGCGTCGAGGCGGAGGCCGCTGGGTAGCCGCTCAGGATGCAGATAGCCGAGAGCCACGTTGGCGTCGGTGAGGGTGACCTCGCGGCCGCCCTGGTCATAGCAGACGGGCCCGGGGACAGCCCCCGCGCTCCGCGGGCCCACGTGGAGCGCCCTCGCGCCGTCCACACTGACGATGCTGCCGCCGCCCGCCCCTACCTCGGCGATGTCGATGGCAGGGACCCGGAGGAGGAAGCCGCCGCCCTTGTTGAGCCGGCTCCCCTGCGACATCGTCCCGCCGATCTCGAACTCACCGGTGCGCTTGATCTCGTAGCCCTCGATGATGGAGGCCTTGGCCGTCGTCCCGCCCATGTCGATGCTCAGCGCGTTGGGCGCCCCGATGGCGCGGGCAAGGGCTGCGGTGGCGATGACGCCGGCCGCGGGGCCCGACTCGATCACGTGCACGGGTCGGCGGCGGCCGCCCTCGGCGGTCATGACGCCGCCGTTGGACTGCATGATGAGGAGCGGCGCGGTGGCCTCCAGCGCACGCAGCTCGCCCTCGAGGGAGCTGATATAGCGGCCCATCACGGGCATGACGTAGGCGTTGGTGACGGCGGTGCTCGTGCGCTCGAACTCGCGCATCTCGGGCAGGATCTCCGACGAGAGGGTGAAGGCCATCCCGGGCGCCCGCTCGCGGATCATGGCGCCCACCTGCGCCTCGTGGGCGGGGTTGGCGTAGGCGTGGAGGAAGCACACGGCGATCGATTCCACGCCCTCGCCGAGGAGGCGGTCGATGGCGGCGGCCGCGCTCTCGTGGTCGAGGGGCGTGACCACCTCGCCCCGGTGATTCATGCGCTCGCGGATCTCTCGGCGCCAGCGGCGGGGCACGAGGGGCGCCGGGCGCTCGAAGTCGAGATCGTAGAGGCGAGAGAGGCGGAGGCGGCCGATCTCGAGCAGGTCGCGGAAGCCCTCCGTGGTGAGGAGCCCCGCCCGTGCGCCTCGCCGCTCGAGGATGGCGTTGGTGGCCACGGTCGTCCCGTGGATGATCTCACCGATGTCGAGGGGGGCGATGCCGGCCTGCCGGGCGAGCTCCCGGATCCCCGTGACGATGGCTTCCGCGTAGTTGGCGGTGGTCGACAGCACCTTGCGGGTGCGCGCGAGACCGCCGGGCGACACGAGGACGAGGTCGGTGAAGGTGCCGCCCACGTCCACTCCGAGCCGATAGCTCATGGCGATCTCCTGAAGCCCGCCAGTCCGCGCGGGAGGTAGATGACGAAGACCATGATGACGAGGCCGACCGCGACCAGGTTGTACACCACGCCCACGAAGCGCAAGCCCTCATAGAGGCCGTAGAGGACGACCGCTCCCAGCACGGGACCCCAGAGCGTGCCGAGGCCGCCGAACACCGCCATGCCGATGATGAGCGAGGTGGTGGCCGCCGAGGCCACCGACGGGCTCACGAGCTGGACATAGTACGCGTAGAGGGCTCCCGCCAGCCCCGCGAAGCCCGAGCTGAGGGCGAAGGCGAGGAGCTTGTAGCGGGTGGTGTCGATGCCCAGGGTCTGCGCGAGCACCTCGTCTTCCCGGATGGCGCGGAAGGCCTGGCCCGCGTTGGTGCGCTCGCACACGTGATACATCACGGCGAGGGAAACGGCGACCACGAGCACGACCACGACGTACATCGCCTGGCGATAGGCGAGGGCGGCGGTGGGAAGCCCCGGGAAGCTCCGGTAGTCGTGGATGCCGAAGGGGCCCCCGGTGAGCGCCATCCAGTTCTGGGCGACGAGCCGGATGATCTCGGCGAGGCCGAGGGTGACGAGGGCGAGGTAGTGACCGCGGAGCCGGAGGGCGGGGAATCCCGCGAGGAGGCCGACGGCGGCGGCCATGATCGCGCCCACGAGCAGCCCGAGCCACGGCGAAACGTCGGCGTGCTTGGTCACCGAGGCCGCGGCGTAGGCGCCGAGGGCGAAGAAGCCGGCGTGACCGAAAGAGATCTGCCCCGTGTAGCCGCTCAGGAGATCCCAGCTCGCGGCGAGGAGGGCCCAGATCGCCGCCTGGGTGGCGATGGTGAGCACGAACGGATGGGGCAGGAGCACAGGCAGGAGCGCGATGCCCCCGGCCGCGGCGAGGGCGAGCGGTTGGATGCGAGGATTCATCGCGACACAGACCGGCCGAAGAGGCCGCGGGGCCGGATCAGGAGCATCACGATCATTACCGCGAAGGCGATGAGGTTCTGCCACTGCGAGGGCATCACCATCACCGAGAGCGACTCGGCGATGCTGATGACGAAGCTGGCCACGAGGGCGCCTGCGGGATTTCCCATCCCGCCGAGAATGGTGATGGCAAAGGCCTTGATGGTCAGAGGGAAGCCCACGGCCGGGTAGACGTTGAAGAGCGGAGCCATGAGGGCGCCGCCCACCCCGGCCAAGGCCACGCCGAGGGCAAGGGTGAGGGCGAAGATACGCGGCAGGTTGATGCCCATGGACTGGGCCGCGTCGGGATTCTGGGAAACCGCGCGCACGGCGAGGCCTTCGGGATGGAATCGGAGGAACGCGAAGAGGCCGCCGAGGAGCAGAGCGGCCACGACGAGCACGAGCAGCCGCTGATAGCTGACCGCGGTGACGCCCAAGTCGAGGATGCCGGCGAGCTGGGGCGGCACGCGGAGATAGTCGCCGCCCGCGAGGGCGAGCAGGCTCGACTGGAGAAACGTCGACAGGCCGAGGGTGAGCACGAGATAGAGGGGGCCCTGCGGCCGCCCGCCGAGCCGGCGCTTGAGGGGCGCGATGAGGAGCGGATAGACGCACAGCCCGAGTAGGAAGGTTCCCACCGCCGCTCCGAGCACGCCGAGGGCGCCCGGCAGATGCAGGAGGACCACTGCCCCGAAGGCGAGGTAGCCGCCTATCGCGAAGAACTCGCCGTGGGCCACGTTGATCACGTCGAGCACGCCGAAGATCAGGCTGAGCCCTACCGCGAAGAGCGCGTAGAGCCCGCCCAGGACCACGCCCTGGATGAGGAATTCGAGCAGGGACTCGAGCATGGCGGCGTCAGGCGTGCACTAAGCGGGATTCACCCTCACCCCGGCCCTCTCCCTCATTGAGGGAGAGGGAGTCACGCCGGTCCCCTCGCCCCCGGAGGGGGAGAGGGCCAGGGTGAGGGGGAGCAGAGGCCGCCAGAGCAGCGTTCATGGATAGCGTCCGTCACGCCGCGTCTTCGCCGAGGTAGAGGCGGCGGATGCGATCGGAGGCGCGAAGCTCGGCGGGCGTGCCGTCGAAAGCGTTCTGGCCGAGATCGAGCACGAAGACGCGGTGGGCGACGGCGAGAATGGCCTCGACGTTCTGCTCGACGATGAGGAGGGCGATCCCGTCGCGATTCAGCGTCTCCAGGGTCGCGTAGACTTCGTCGATGAAGCGCGGGGCGAGCGCGGCCGACGGCTCATCGAGGAGAAGGAGGCGGGGGCGGACGATGAGGGCGCGCGCGATGGCGAGGAGGCGCTGCTCGCCTCCGGAGAGGTTGCCCGCGAGCTGGCGGCGCCGGTCGCGAAAGATGGGGAAGCGCGCGTAGACCTCGTCGATGGCCTGGCGCTTGGCGGCGCGGGAGACGGTGTAGCCGCCGAGGACGAGATTGTCGTGCACGGTCATCTCCGCGAAGAGCCCTCCCGCCTGGGAGAGGTAGCCGACGCCGAAGCGCATGATCTCGTCCGGCCGGCGTCCCGCGATCTCGCGGCCGTCGAGGACGATGCGACCCGCGGAGGGCACGAGATAGCCGAAGGCTGTCTTGAGCAGGGTGGACTTGCCCGCCCCGTTGGGTCCGATGATGCCCACGATCACTCCGTCCGGAACCTGGAGCGAGGCCGACTGGATGATCTCGAGCTTGCCGTAGCCGGAGCGCACCGCCTCAAGCTGGAGCATCGTGGCTTCCGCGCTCCGCTCGTCCCAGGAGGGCCGCGATCACCCGCGGATCGGCGCGAATCGCATCCGGTGGCCCTTCCGCGATGGTAGTTCCGTGGTCCATCACCACGATCTTGTCGCAGAGCTCCATCACGAAGGGCATGTGGTGCTCGATCACGAGCAGGGTGCGCCCGCGCGCGCGCAGGTCTCTGAGCGTCTCCGCGATCTGGCGACGGATCACCGGATGCACGCCCGCGAGGGGCTCGTCGAGGAGGAGGAACTCGGGATCCACCACCAGGTTCATGGCGAGCTCGAGGAGGCGCTGCTGGCCGATGGAGAGGCTGCCCGCGGGCGCGTGGACGAGATGGGTCAGGCCCATGCGTCCGAGCCATTCGTCGCCGCGCGGCTCCCAGCCGTGGATTCCTCGCCCCATGGCCGCGATGGCGAGGTTCTCGCGCACGGACAGCTCACGGAACAGCTTGACGGACTGGAAGGTCCGGCCCACGCCGCGGCGGGCGATCTCGTGGGTGGCCAGCCCGTCGATGCGCTGGCCATCGTAGCGGATCTCGCCCTCATCGGGGCGCAGAAGGCCGGTGACCAGATTGAAGATCGTGCTCTTGCCCGAGCCGTTGGGGCCGATGAGACCCACTACCGTGCCGGGGGCGATCTCGAACGAGCAGCCGCCCACCGCGCGGAGGCCGCCGAACCATTTGCTGAGGCCGGCGAGGGCGAGCTTCGGCGGCCGCGCTACTTCTTGTCCCACGCGTACGGGGGCATCGGCACGAACTTGCCGCCGGCGGCCGCGGCCACCGCCTCGGGGAAGATCGGCACCTTCTTGCCGCCCTGGATCTGCACGACGACCGTCTGGATGGGCATGCGGTGCCCCTCGGCGAGCGGGGTGAACTTCCGGGTGCCCCACGCGGTCACGAAGCTGCCGCTCTCCAGAGCGGCCTGGACCTTCGGCGGGTCGAGGCTGCCCGCCTTCTGGATGGCCTCGAGGAGGACGAGGGTGGCGTCGTGGGCCTGCACCACGAAGTTCGTGGGATCGGTGCCCGTCTTCTTCTTGTAGGCCGACACCATCGGCTCCGACACCTCGGAGTACTTGGCGGGCCACCAGCGGTTGTTGACGATGGCGAGGTCCATCTGCTTCGCGTACTGGTCGACGAAGGTCTGCGCGCTCACCGTGGCCCCCATGTGGGCGATGACCGCGGGGACCTTGAGCTCGTACCACTGGTTGAACAGCACGGGCCCGCTCGATCCGTAGATCTCGCCGATGATGGCCTGGGCGCCCGAGCGCTTGATCTTCGCGAACTGCGGGGTGAGGTCGGTCACCCCGCGATCCACGAACTCGTCGGCCACCACCTCCACGTCCTTGGCGTTGGCCCCGAACCACTCGCGCACGATGCGCGAGAAGTCGCGGCCCGCGTCGGTGTTCTCGTTGAGGAGGGCGATCTTCTTCGGCTTGACGTGCGTCGCCACTGCCGCGGCCAGGGAGCGCGCGATGTCGTTGGCGGTGGGGCTGAGCTGGAAGACGTACTGCATCTTGTTCTGGGCGATCTTGTCCCCGATCTTGAGGGAGGCGGAGCAGCAGGTCACCACCGGGGTGGACGTCTTCTGGAACTCGTCCATCACGCGGATGAACACGTCGCTGGAGAGAAATCCCATGCCCACGTGGATCTTGTCCACGGTGAGGGCGCGGGTGACCACGTTGAGGCCAACGTCACCCTTGCCCTCGTCGTCGTACCAGATCACGCGGACCTTCATCGGCTTGCCGCCCACCTGGAGCGTGCCCATCCGCTCCGCCGCGACCTCGGTACCCGCCTTCATCTGCGCGCCCACGTCGGCGCTGATCCCGGAGATGGGCAGGAAGGCCCCCAGCCTGATCTCCTCCTGGGCGTGGGCAAGGCGGGGAGCGCCGAGGAGCGCGGTCGCTCCGAGCAGGAGAGAGGCGATTCCGATGATCGTGGACTTGCGCATGCTCACGCCTCCGCGCTGTGGGACGGGTATCACGTCTGGATGTGCAGTCCGGCGATGATAGCACACGCCTTCCGCGGGAATGGGAGAGGCGCCCTCGCTCTGGACGAGCGACGGGGAAGGGGCTATCCTCTGAATCTTCCGTGGTTACACCTCGAGGGAGACATGCGGGCCTGGACGGTTGACGCCGATGACATCCGGGTGGCGGACGACTTCGACGAGTCGCTCCTCCATCGGACGCCCGAGATCGACAGCTTCCTCACCCCGGATCGGGATGACAAGTTCATCGTCATCGCCACCAAGGGCTTCGGCAAGACGCTGCTCCTCAAGGCCAAGCGCATCCTCTACCAGCGCGACGGCCGGTCGGGCTGCCTGCCCACCGGCAATCTGCTCGACAAGCCCATCGGCGACAAGATCTTCGGCCGGGAGGCCCTCGCCTTCTTCGCCGCGTCCGCCCTCCCGTGGTCGAAGCTGTGGCTCGCCGCCATCGCCATGGCCGCCCTCAAGCACGCGGGCGAGGTGGACAATCTCCGGGTGAGCCCGCGTCTCGCCGGGCTCATCGACGACGACCGCCTGCACAGCGTGATCGATCACTTCGTGCGGCTGCTCGATTTCACTCCGAGCGAGCTCCAGCGCTGCGCCACCGATACCGACGGGCATCTCGTGCCGAGGCTGCGCGCCCTCACCTCGCCTCTCGCCATCTTCATCGACGGGGTGGACGAGTACTTCAACAAGCACGTGGAGGACCGGGGGGAGAGCCCGAGCGTCACCGGAGAGCTCTCACCCAACGTGTGGTACTTCGCCCAGCTCGGGCTCGTCGAGGTCGCCTACCAGCTGCGTCGCATCAACCACCACCTCAAGGTGTTCGCGGCCGTGCGAAAGGAGGCATACTCGCGCCTGCCCCAGCGTACCGCCATGTCCCAGCAGTATCGGGGAAGCGCGGTGGACATCGTGTACTCGCGGGAAAGTCTGCGGGAGATCTTCATCAACAACATCCGTCTCCTCAAGGCGGACCGGATGGTCCTGCCCGAGCGCTGGCGCACCCACCCCCTGGACGCTTTCCTCGGCCGCACCCACGTGATGCATGCCTACACCCGCGAGGAGGAGGAAGCGTTCGACTACGTCTGCCGGCACACCTTGCTGCGGCCGCGCGATCTCATGACCATCGGCGAGCGCCTGGCCGCCCTCCGGCCCGAGGAGCGCCGGGACGAGTTCCGCCTCAAGGAAGGGATCAACCTGGCCGCGACCGAGATCGCCTTCGAGTACCTGGCGGAGATCGCCCCGCACCTGGGCGATCTCGACCTCGACGGCTTTCTGCGCCGGCTCCCCGGCCACATCCTGACCCGCGAGGAGGCGGAGCGGCTCTTCGAGGAGCACAATGCCGCGGGCGGGGGAGGGGAGGCCAGGCACGTGTTCTGCGCGCTCTATCGCGCCGGGCTGATCGGCTACGTTCACCACGATCGCGTCCGGGGGGAGGCGGTGCAGCGCTTCCTGCGACCGGGCGAGGCGACCCTCGAGCCCGACGGCGTGCTGCCTCGGGCGACCCACTACCTCGTGCATCCGGTGCTGTCGGATGTGATCGGCCGCGGCAATCCCGCCTATCTCCAGCGGATCGACCGGGTGAACATCGTGGGTTACGGCCGGTCGTGGCGGGAGACGGAGAGCTCCGACCATACCCTCCGGGTAGACCGGTGGTGTGTCCTGAAGGCCGATGTCCACGGGTTCGGCACCCTCATGCGCTCCGGCGCGGATGCTCCCGTTCGCAAGGCGCTCGAAGACGGGGTGAAGAAGTGGGGACAGGGCGCGATCATCACGGAGACGCGAGGCGGAGACGCCATCATGATCGTCCATGACGATCCGGTGGCGCTGGCCCAGATGGCGCGGCAGATCATGGACGACGTCTACCAGGCTCCGGGACAGCCCCGCCTGCGGATGGCCCTCCACTACGGCGAGGTCCAGACGCGTCAGCGCGTGGGTGATCTGGAGACGGTGATCGCGGGCGGGGACGCCATCCTGTGCGCCGCCCGGGTCGAGCCGCATGTCGAGCCGGGGCAGATCTGGGCGACCGAGGAGTTCCGTGAGGAGCTCGGGCGGCGGCCGTCGTTGTGGCGGACCTCGCCCATCGCGGGCCCCGCCGGCGAGCGCTTCAACGTGAAAAAGGAAGGCGGGAGTGAGCCGGATCTGTGGGTCCGGCTCTATCGCCTCGAGCTCTGACCCCGGAGCTCACCGAGCCCGCGCCCGGCGCCTCGCGAACATCCGCGAATCGTAGTGAAACGCGCGCTCGATCTCCATCCGGACCGTGGCGAATTCCGCGTGAGCGGGATTGATCACGCCATTGGTTTCCTCGGGAACGATGGCAGACGGGACGTACAGGACGAGCGAGCGCTTCTCCTGGGCCCACTGGGTGCCGAACTCCATGCTGGCGGGGCCTGGATAGAGGGCGTCCCAGCCGGGAGGCAGCTCGGCCACGCCGGGTGTTTCCGAGGAGGTGCCATCCGGGAGCACGACGCGAACGAGCACGAGGTCGGGGGGGACCAACCCGGCGAGATGGACGAACTTCTCGAGGGCGGCGATGCCCACCGTGCCGCCGGCGTAGATAACCGGGGTGCCCACCCTGTTCCAGCGTCCCCCCGCCTCGCGTGCCCCCAGCCCGAGCTTGTCCAGGGCGTAGGCGCGTCGGGCGATTCGCCACAGGATGGCATCCGCCACTAGAACACGCCGCCGTGGTTGATGGCGGAAAGAATCCTCCGCACCTCGCGCGCCCCTGGCTCCGTGTCGAGGACAGAGAGGGGGGTGGCGGTGTCCAGGGCAAAGTTTGGAGTCTTCAGCCACTGGGTGGCTGCTTCTCGCCCGCCAAACGTGTTCTCCGCCATCCGCGTGATGTCGGCCACCCGGACCACGCGCTCGGACGCTCCCGCGTCGAGCGGCCGGCCGTCCTTGATGAGCTTGTGGGCCGTGCTCTCGGGGGTGCGGAGAATCCGGAAGATCTCGCTCTTCGACACGTGAAAGTAGTCGACCATGTCGTCGACCACCCGGGCGGCCACCCCGCCCCGGATCAGCTGGATCTTTTTCGCGGGAGGCGTGTCCTGGGCGAGGAATCCCTTGAAGGCCATCTGGGAGTCTGGGGAGCCTTGCGCGGCCCTCGGGCGCCTGGCCACCACTCGAGCGTGCTTCTTCTTCGTGACCTTCCCCGAGCGCTTGGCCATGGCCGGTCCTCCTTGACCACAGAATAACTCTCAAAAGGGAGACATGCAACTATCGATCTGGAGGACCAAGCCTCCAGCTCGGCTCGGGGAAGGCGGACCGAGGCGCCTCGGTTCCCGGCTCGCCGCCTCGTCGCTCCCCGCGGGCTACCGAGGCTGAGACGCGCGTTTTTCCGGGCGACGGACTTGTCGATCCTGTGCCGACCCGTTCGACTTACGGAAGGACAACGACACCCGGAGCCCGAACCTTTCACACGTTTAACGGGAGATACGAGTCCATGCTCATCAAGATC
>DASYQB010000112.1:0-2711 GCA_036005985.1 Candidatus Methylomirabilota bacterium
GAGGACGGAGAGCAGAATGACGAGGCCGAGCGGCATGCCCTCCGCCCGCCACGTCACGAACCGGATCACCACGGGGTCCATGTTCTGCAGGGCGAAGACCGCGCAGGCCGCCCCCACGAGGACGAGCAGGATATAGGCGAGGGTCATCGCTCGATGTTCCGCCCATTGGCGCCGATGGCGCGGAGGAAACGCTGGACGATACGGTCCTGGCACCCTGCGGGATCGCCGTCCGCCCCCCCGCGGACGAGAGTGTCGGCGGGCAGCACGGCCTTGGCCATGGTCCGGTGGCCGCCCGCCGAGCCGAGATCGCCGAAGGCCGCCCGGGCCACATCACCGGCGCCCCTGACATAGCCGACATTGCGGACGGAGATGTGGAGCTCGTTGCCCACCACTCCGGACACTACGGACCACTCCACCCCCTCCGCCTGAAGCCCGAAGTCGGCGAATTGCGGGATGAGGTCGGCGGTGGCCACACGTCCGAGATGAGAGAAGAACACGCCCCTGGTGATCCGTCGCTTGGCCAGGCCCGTGGCGAGAGCGTCGAGGGCGGCTTCGCCCAGGGCGGGGCGCTCGATGCGACGGAGGGCGTTGTGATTGGCGAGGAGGTAGAGATGGGTGAAGGCTTCGAGATCCGCCTTGGTCCCTCCGCGCTCGAGCCCGAGAGTGTCCGCCTTGATGCCGTAGAGGAGCGCGGTGGCCAGCCGCTGGGTGATCTTGACGTCGGCGGCGCGCAGGTAGTCGGCGAGGATCGTCGAGGTCGCCCCGTACGAGGGCCGGATGTCGCGGATGTGCGCGCGCACCGGCTCCTCCACGGGATGGTGATCGATGACGAGGTCGACCTCCACGAAGCGCTCCTCGAGGAAAGAGGGCTGGACGTCCACCATGGCCACGCGGTCGAAGCCGTGCATCTCGCGCGGGGTGATCGGCTCCACGTCGATGTCGAGGATCTCGCACATGGCCACGTTTTCGGGCCGGGTGATGGTGCCGAAGGTGCAGATGGGCGCCCCCGTCCGGTTGCGGCCGAGCAAGGTCCGGAGGGCGAGGGCGGAGGCGATGGCGTCGGGATCGGGATCGTCCTGCATCAGGATGAGGACACGGGGAGCGCCCTCGAAGTGGGCGCGGATCTTCTCGACCCGCGCGCGCTCGTGGGCGCGCTCGAGCTCGGGCTGGAGCACGCGTTCCGCGAAGGCCGACAGGGGCACGGTGATGGCGCCCGGCACGTGGAGGCGCTCGTCACCCACCACGAGCACGGCGGCGTCGGGCAGGCCCGCGCGCACCGCGGCGGCCACCCGTCCGGCGCGGCCGGCCGGCGCCGCCACCACCAGGGGACCGCGGCCACGGCCGAGGGCGCGGCGATACGCCGCCGAGTCTTCCGGATCACCGGTGACCGCTCGCGCCTTGCGTCGCGCCAGCCGGGCGCGGAGGGAAGGCCGCGACACTAGATACAGCGGCGGCTCTCCGCTCAGCGCGATATGCCCTTCCAGATGGAGGACGAGATCTTCAGGCAGGACGAGAACGGGTCGCATGGACGAAGGTGAAACCGGCTCGCCTAGTCTCGAGTTCCGCCGCGATACGCCCGGCTGCCTGCCTGCATTCCCGCCCGCACCGCCCGGGTCAGCCGGCCCGCCTGCGATTCCACGCTGCCTTTGGAGGCGGCCAGCGTGCGGCTGATGGAGTCGAGGGCGTTCGTGAGCGTGGTCTGAGCCAGGTTTATCTGGTCCACGGCCCGGCGCTCGAGGCTTTCGAGCCTGGCCCGGGTGGCGCCGACACTGCCGGAGGCTTCGGTGCGGAGCGTCTTGAGCTGGTTCTCGAGGTGGGCGAGTCGCTTTTCGAGTTGCTTCAGTCGGGTTTGTGGGGCGTTCCGCGCGGGGCGGCGTTTGGGTCGCTCGGCCATGTGTCCTCCCGGGTTACGGCTTGAACCTCCGGACACTCTCACCTGTACCTCAAGGCTCGCCCTGGGGCAAGCTTCTTGGGCGGCCCGCCCCTCAGCCGACGAAGGTGAGCCAGAGCTGTAGTCCGAAGGCGGCGGCGGTGAGCGCAAGGACGGCTCCGGCCAGGACACGGTCGGTACCCTGCTCCGGCCTCTCGTGGATCGGCGCGAAGACAAAGGCCGCGAGGAGGCCGCCGATGAGGCCGCCCAGGTGGCCCCAGTTGTTCACGCTGGTGCCGGAGAAGAAGCCGAGGACGAAGAGGACGATAGCCCACGTGCCGTATTGACGGAGCACGGCGGAGCCGAAGAAGCCACCGCGCCGCCGCCCGTACCACACCATGGCGGAGAGAAGGCCGAAGACGGCCCCGGAAGCGCCCACCGTGAAGGGCGTGCCCACGAAGTCCGAGAGGAGAAAGCAGGCGACGCCGCTCACCGTGAAGATGATGATTGTCCGCGCTCGCCCGTAGACCTGCTCGACTTCCGGCACGAGCTGGCGCACCCAGAGGAGGTTGAAGAGGATGTGGAGGAGGCTGCCGTGAAGGTAGATGGCGGTGAGCACCGTCCACCAGTGACCCTGCTGCCAGGGGATTGCCCCCGCCATGCCCATATTGATCAGGGCGCCGTCGCTCGGAGAGAGGAGATCGAAGACGCCACTGCGAGCGATGGCCGCCCGAGGGTCGAGGGCGAGGGAGGCGAGGTACGCGACGGCCGACACCACCGTCACCAGGCCGGCGAAATCGAGCCCGCCGATCAGATGTCCGATGCCCGGGCCGAACCCCCA
>DASYQB010000113.1:0-4192 GCA_036005985.1 Candidatus Methylomirabilota bacterium
CTCTGGGCGCCGCCGGCCTCCGGCATGGCGAGAACGCTCGCCGCGGCCAGCATGAACGCGCGCGCTATTTTCATGGGAGCCCTTTCCCGAAGCCGAAGTCGTTGAGGGTCGATCTGGGTGATCTTCGAAGGTTCGGCGCCAGTCTGGCCGAATAGCGCTCCGTATGCAAGCGAGGATCGAGCGCGGCGATAGGCAGGTCACGAGCCCACAGCGTTCAGGCGAGGAACTAGCCGGCGGCGGTCGTGGTTCGGAGCTGACGTACCACCGCGCGCAGGCGGGCGGGGTTGATGGGCTTCTCGAGCACGAGGGCGGGATGGAGGGATGCCGCCTCGGTGACGACGTCTCGTCCAAGCTCGGCCACGAAGAGCACGAGTGGAGCGGAGGGATTGAAGACCCGGAAGAGTCTCGCCAGCTCCCACGCGGTTCGCACGATGCCTCGAGCAGGCGAGAGGTCGAGGTCGATCACACCAACATCGAGACCGCCCGTTCGCACGAGGGTCATGGCATGCTGCGCGTCCGCCGCCACTTCGACCAGGCACCCTTCCGCCGCGAGCGATGCTCGAAGTCCCTCCCGGCTACCCGCGTAAGGATCGATCAGGACGGCACGAAGCCGGGACTCCGATTCCTCGAGCTTCAGGGACATTGCCATGAGGGCCCTCTTGGACATCATCAACGCAACCGAGATGCCAATGGTCTCGGGCAACTCGGAAAGGCTCAAACGTGCCTGGCGATGCCGATAGAGAGGAAGAGAGGCGGCGTGGCGTGTAGCGGTTACCGTGGCCGTGTAACTTTTACGACGGCAATTGAGTCAGTCGACGATGCCGCGACCGGCGCGCGTGCTCGGCGCCGACGAACCGCCGCCGGCCGCATCACCCTGCTGCGCCTCCTCTGGGATCCGTGAAAGCTCGGCCAAGAGCAGCCCGGCCCATCGGTAAATATTCTGCTCTCGCACCTGCTGGTGCATCCGGCCCATGCGCGCCGCCTGCTCTTCACGCGGCATCTCCACGGCACGCCGGATCGCGTCGGCGACACCGTCCAGGTCATAGGGATTGACGAGGATCGCGTCGCGCAACTCTGCGGAGGCGCCCGTGAACTGGCTCAGGATGAGCGCGCCGCCGTCTTCGCGCACCGAGACGAACTCCTTGGCGACCAGGTTCATGCCGTCGTGGAGCGAGGTGACCATGCAAAAGTCCGCATAGCGATAAAACGGCCAGATCTCCCGGTGATCGTGGTGGCGCTTGAGATAGAGCACGGGACGCCACTTCCGGGTGGCGAGGCGCGTGTTCACCTCGCGGACCGTCGCGTCCACTTCCGCCTCGATCTCCTGGTAGCGAGCGATGCTGGAACGGCTGGGGGCGGCGAGCTGGACGAAGACCAAGCGCTCCCGATACTCCGGGTGGAGCTCGAAGAAGCGTCCCACCGCCCGAATGCGCTCGGGCAGACCCTTGGTGTAGTCGAGCCGCTCCACGCCCACGCCCAGGAACTCGCAGGAGATGCCCAGATCGCGCAGGATGTCCTCGCGGAGCGTGTCGGGCGGATTGGGCACGAACTCGGGGGCGACGCTGATGGGAAAGGGCTTGACGAAGGTTGTCCGCTGGCCCCGCGTCACCGCGAACTGCTCCCACTCCACCCGTGCCTCGATGGCGCGCTCGGCCGTCTCGAGGAAGTTGTTGCAGTAGTACTGGGTGTGGAAGCCCACGAGGTCGGCGCCGAGCATGCCCAGGAGAAGCTCGTGCTGCCACGGGCAGATGCCGAAGGCTTCCGCGTTCGGCCACGGGATGTGCCAGAAGAGGGCCACGCGGGCATCGGGCCGCTCGCGCTTGATCAGCCCGGGCAGGAGCGCGAAATGGTAGTCCTGGATCAGGATGAGCGGAGAGTCCACGTCGGCCGCCTCGGCGAGGATGGCCGCGGCGAACTTCTCGTTCACCGCCTTGTAGTGCGCCCAGTCCTCAGGGCGAAACTGGGGACGGGTGTGCACGATGTGGCAGAGCGGCCACAGCCCCTCGTTGGCGAAGCCGAGGTAGTAGCCCGCTTCTTCTTCCTTGGTCAGCCAGACGCGCCGCAGCACATAGCGGGGGTCGTCCTGGGGCAGCCCGATGCGGCCGGACTCGTCGGACAGCTCGCGGTCGGCGTCACCGCTCGCCTGGGCTACCCAGACGCCCCCGCAGGCTCGCATCACCGGCTCCATGGCCGTGACGAGGCCGGAGGCGGGGCGCTGTGCCTCGATCCGTCCGTCCTTCCAGACATGACTCAGCGGCTCGCGATTCGACACGACGAAGAGCGGAGAGCCGCCCAGCCGGAGCTTGACGAACTGCTTCAGTCGCTCCTCCGTCCACAGCGCCTCGCCCACCAGTCTGAGCGCTGCCTCCTCTTCCGCGGCGGCCCGTGCGCGCTGCAGGCTCTTGGCCATCACCGACACCTCGTGCGCCACGGGCCCGAAGATGCCCGGGTCGGTGATGTCGAGAGGCGGCGGCGCGTTGCCTCGACGAAGCGCCTTCGTCCAGCGGGCCATCTTCGTCAGCGGCTGCACGACGGTGATGCGCACGATGAGGAGGGCGATGCCCGAGAGGACCACGACGAGTACAAGGAAGCGTATGCCGTTGTCGCGCCAGAGGCGCCACTCGGCTTCTACCATGGGCTCGGCGTCGAGGGCCACGAGGAGCGCTCCCACGGCTCGGTCATCGCGGAGCACGGGGCTCGCGTAGAGGTAGAAGGGGCGGCCGCCGAGCCGTGTGAGCCCGCGCCTCGTCTCTTTGCCCGCGAGAGCCGCCGTGACCTCGGGAAGGGCCTGGGACAAGATGGGACGGAGCGCAGGGGTGGCGGCCTGGACGGTACCGACACGATCGAAGAAAGCCAGACTTTGCCCGCGTTGACCGAATTTCACGAGGAGCCGCTCGAGGGCGGGGCGGCTCCCTCGGGCGAGGGCAGGTTCGGCGGCTTCGGCTAGCCCCTCTCCGAGCAGCGCGGCCCGCCGCTCGAGGTCCTGGAACAGGCGCTGGCGCTCTCCGCCCACCTGCAGGTACGTGAAGCCTCCAATGACCGCGAGCGCCGCGAGCCAGATGGCACCGACGAGCCGGGTTGCAACACTCACGCGGCCCCTCTGTGGACGGCGGCGGAAGCAAGGCATTCGAGCAGCTGATGCACCGCTCCCACCCCGTCAACCCGATAGGTCGCCCGGGAGGCCATCTCCGGCGGCCCCACACGCACCGTGATCGCCTTCCCCACGAGGGCTCCGAAGGCCATCTCATCCGTCCAGTCGTCGCCGATGTACACGGAGAGCATCGGCTGCGGCAGCGAGTTGAGCGCCCACTCTCGAATCCTCAGGGCGCAGTGACCCTTGCTCCATCCCACCTGCGGCAGGATCTCGATGGCCTTGGTGCCGTGAAAGATCTTGAGGCGTCCGCCGTGGCTCTGGTGAAGCGCGCGCGCTAGCTCTGTTTCGAACGACCGCCGCCCATCCGCGTTCATGTGACGGTAGTGGACGGTGACCCCGAGCCGCTTGGTCTCGACCCGCATGCCCTGGATGGAAGATGCGCGTCGAGCCAGGGATTCGCCGAGGGCGCGAACCATGGGCTGCTGGGCCACGGCCTGAGGGTGGCTGAAGGCAATGCCGGGTCCATCGATCACCAACCCGTGACAGCCCGCATACACCGCCTCCGGAACGGCCACGCGCTGTGTGACGTCGCCCAGGTCCCTCCCCGACACCACGGCAAGGCGAACGCTCGGCGTCCGTGCCAGCACGGTAAGGTGGCGCTGGACTTCATGAGCCAGCCGCGCCTCGCCGGGGTCGGACACATGGGGGGTTAGCGTGCCGTCGTAGTCGGTCATGAAAAGAAGACTGCCTCCACCGCTCAACCACGGGCCAAGCCATTCGACAAGCACCTTTGCGTCCTCGCTGGATTCTCTTCGCATGGCGCCTCGCGGCGCAATGGCCGTGCCACCCTGCAGGTACGCCATTCCTTACGAATTATACTGTTCTCGCCGACTTGAGGATAAGGAAGGAAAGCCTCTGTCATTTTGGGATGTAAAATTTACATTGGTACGCAAACATTACCGTACGGGTGTCAGCGTTTGGCCAGTTCGTCCGCCAGCAGGTAGGCCTTGTCGGCCAGGGTGAAGGCACGCTGGAAGTCCTGAGCCTGGAGAGCTTCGCGAGCCTTTTCGAGAAAGCTCTGCACCGTTTGTAGGCTGT
>DASYQB010000114.1:0-4716 GCA_036005985.1 Candidatus Methylomirabilota bacterium
ACCGTGCGCGAGCTGTCGGTCCTCACGATCACCGAGGATCTCGGCCGCACTACCATCAATCTGGAATCCGGCAAGATCGCGGTGTCGGTGGCCAAGCAACGGATGCAGCCGGGGGAGAAGCTCGAGGTGCACACGCCCAACGCGGTGGCCGCCGTGCGTGGCACCGTCTTCGTGGTCGAGGTATCGCGCCAGGGTGCCCAGACGGGAGGGGGCAATCTCGGAGCGACTACCCAGGTCACCTCGGTCACCGGCTCCGTGGAAGTGAGCCCTGCCAACAATCCGGCGAACGCCGCGCTGCTCACTGCGTTCAAGTCCGTCGGCCTCCTCGGTCCGAACCTGGGCCAGGTGCGCACGCTGACCCAGCCCGAGATGAACCAGCTTCTCTCCGGCTTCGCGGCCTCCGCGAAGTTCGGCTTCCACCAGGCGACCTGGCAGGCCATGAGCCTCAAGGAACAGAACAAGCTGGTGGCGCTGGCCGCCTCGCTCCTCACGGACGACCCGCGCTCCGACAACAAGAGCCCCCTCAACCTGCCGAGCATCGTTCCCCAGACCGGCCCTGCCGAGCCGAAGGCGAATGCTCCGGTGGCGAAGATCGTCAATGGCGGATTCGAGACGGGCCTCTTCCCGCCCGGGTGGAATCTCTCCGGGACGGGCGCCGTGCTTTCTACCTTCGGCTCCTTCACACCGCCTGCGGGTCAGTTCATGGGCTTCCTCTCCACCGGCCCGGGCTCGGCACCTGATCCGACGGGACGCTTCAGCCAGTTCAGCTCGCTGTCGCAGCCTTTCCAGGTCACGGGCGGCACGCTCTACACGATCAAGGCGACCTATAACTTCGTGAGCAACGAGTATCCGTACTGGGTTGGTCTCTACGGCGGCAACAGCCCCTTCAACGACACCTTCGACATCAGGGTCAAGGGGCCGGGCGGCCAGGTTTCCCAGCTCGCCACCGAGACGGTGAACACCGCCTTCACGCCGGGCCAGGTCTCCCAGCAAGTCGTGGGCGCCGCCGGTTTCACCGCGGGCGGCGGATGCCCGACCTGCGGGTGGGGCTTCACGGGGTTCAAGCAGGTGGCCTTTTCCTGGCTCGCCCCGGAATCGGGCATCGCCTCGCTGCTCTTCGAGGTCGGCGACGTCGCCGATAGCAACTACTCGTCGGGTGTCCTCATCGATAGCGTGTCGATACCGGAAGATCCGCCGCTCTATCTCGTGCAGGGCGGCAAGACACTCGCGCGTGCCAGCCTCGATCCCCTCGTCGAATACACGGGTGGCTCCGCCATCTTCGACTCCGCCATGATCGTGGCCTCCGGCTCGAGCGTGAGCCTGGCCGGTCCCCTCCTCCGGGCCACCGCCGCCAACCTCACCGTGCCCGTGAGCCTCCTCTCCGTGCTGCCGGGCGGCCGCTTCATTTCTTCCACCGATGAGCCGCTGGTGAAAATCACCGGCGGTACGCATGCCCTCGGCACCGACGTGGCCATGTTCGACCTGGCCGGACGCGGCACCGCCGTCGACGTGGACAGCGGGCGCCTCCTCGCCACGGATACCCCGCTCAGCACGGGCGGGTCGCTCTTCGAAGCCGACGGCGCCACCGTGACCACTCGGCAGGCGCTCCGCGTGGACACCGCGCTCCTCGAAGCGACGGCCCCCCTCCTCCACCTCAAGCACGGCAGCGTGCTCACGAGCGCGGCGGACGCGATCACCCTCAGCGGGACGAGCCGGCTCACCGCTGGATCCACCCTGGTGGCCGTCGACGCGAGCCGGCTCGCCGTGGCCATGGGCGCCCTGGTCAATGTGGCGGGCGGCAGCGTGCTGAACGTCACCGGAGACTTGTTGAGCCTGCGCAACGGCAGCAGCGTATCGCTGCTCAACGGGCCGCTCCTCTCCGTGAGCGGCGGGTCGCTGGCGAGCATCGGGGGCGGGCTGGTGGCCTTCGGAGGCTCCGGCGGAAATCTGCTCTCCGTGTCGAACAGCCTCTGCGGTGGCTCCTGCCTCCTCATCGGGGGCATTCCCGTGGCGCTGCTGAATGGCGCCACCGCCGGCAATGTCTCGATCGGCGCGGGAGCGATCCAGAACCCCGGCCTCGGCAGCATCAAGCTCGCCTCGCCCAGCACCGCCCTCCTCTCGGTGAGCGGCGCCGCCAGCAAGGTCACCATCGGCCCCAAATAACGCGGAGCTGCCCCCAAGCTCCGGTCCGCGTGTCGTCCCGCTAACCGCCCGCGTCTAGTACTGGTAGCTGATAGAAATCGAGACGACGTTGCGGTTGTATTTGTAGATCGCGATGTCGGAGCTCGTCACGCCCACCTGGTATTCCGTACGCAGCGTCAAAGGCGCCCGCGTGCCCCCGCCCTCCCGGCGGAGCAGAAAGGGCAGCGGCTGCTCCACGGCAAAGATGTGGACCTGCTCGATGTCCGAGCGCTTGACCGTGCCGGGATTGATCACGGGGAACAGCGTATTGGCGTGGAGATAGTTCGCGAAGTGCACGTCCATGCTGTAGCTCGCGCGGGTCGACCACCACGGCAGCGTGTACTGCAGTCCGGCGAGCACGCGGTCTCCGCGATAATCCCAGTTCCGCCCCTGCGCCACGTCGGTGTCCCACTGGTAGCCGACGCGGAACCAGTGCCGGTCGCCCGACCAGTAGAGGGTGTGGCTGAGGCCGACCATGTAGTTGTTCGCGTCGCGGTTGTCCGAGGGGGGCAGCGGGATGCCGGTGAAGTTGGTGAAGTTCTTCCCCTGAAAGCGCAGGATGGGCGTGGTGACGTGGGTCGGGCGCCAGAAGCTGTCGCCTGCGGAGTTCCACTGGATGGTGCCAAACAGCGTGCCCGTATTGCGCTGGAGGAACTGCTCGCCGCCCAGAGTCTGATTGTCGAAGACGTACTGCCCGCCCAGCAGGAATCGCGCGCCGGCGAGCCGGCCGCCCTCGAAGGAGCCGCGGTAAGTGGCGCCGAGGGTGCCCACCTGATCCTGCACGTCGAAGTCGTGGAAGTTGTTCACGTAGGTCTGGAAGAACTGGTAGCCGATGGTGGACTCCCAGTTGCCGTAGCGCAGCCAGTCGTAGGACAGGGTGACCGAGGCGAACTCGCCCGGCGAGGTGGTGTCCGCGAAGCGGATGGCGTTGGCCAGGGGGTCATTGCTGGGCTGGGGCAGGACCTTGACGTTGTTGTCGTAGGTGAAGCCCAGCCGCACTTCGGCATGGAAGCGGTTGCCCGCTCCTCCCCCCGCCGCGAAGCTGTCGCGAAGGCGCTCGGCCGCGCCGGTGAGAGCGGTGGGCGTGTCGCCGCGCGTGGCCGCGTCGAGCTCGCTGGCCGCGCGCTCGGGCAGCCCCATCACGCCGAGAGCCAGGCCCGAGTAGAAGTGGGTCAGCTGCTTGATGGCCGGGTCGGGAGAGGTCTCGGCCTTGAAGGCCTCGAGGGCACCCGCGTAGTTCTTGTTGCGGTAGCGCATGAAGCCCACGTAGTAGCCGAGTCCCTCCGTCTGCGGGCGTTCCTTGAAGCACTGGGTGAGGAGCGGCTCGGCGAGGTCGTAGCGCTCCTGGGCGAAGTAGGACACGCCGAGGAGATAGCGCACGGAGAAATCGTCCGGGGCGAGCTGGCGGGCCTGCTCGAGCACCGGGATGGCCAGATCGAGACGCTGCTGCGCGATGTAGACGAGGCCCGTGTAGTAGAGCGCCTCGACGTTCTTGGGATCCTGGGCCAGCGCCTCGCGCAGGTGGGCCAGGGCCTCGTCATAGTGCTTGTCCTCGTAGGCGAGGATGGCCTGGGCGACGTAGACGTCCGCCTCGGACTGCTGGGCGGAAACCGGGACCGCGGCCCGCAGGCTGAAAAGGACGAGCAGGACAGCGATGCTCTTTCTCGCGGCGGGCCGTCGCATGGAGATTCTGTGAGTCTAGCAGGAGATGGGGAAGGCGAGACAGCTAGAACGTGCCCCCACCTCCGCCGCCCAGGCCCCCACCCGATGATCCTCCGGAGATCCCACTCCCCTCGCGCCGGGAAGTCAGGATCGCCTGCTCCGCGCTCGAGGCAAACCGGTCGAGGCTCCGGCCGAATCCGTCAATCCGAGCGCCGCCATGGCCGGTGTACCAGGTCGGCTCGCTCACGGTGAGGCCATCGAAGCTGTGAATCCAGCGCTCGCTCACCCCGAGGGCTATCGCCCACGCCAGCCACTTGTGCATGGTGTCGGGAGGAAGGCGGCGGAGCTCGTCCGCGCTCGTGCGCTCGAGAAACTCGCGGAAGCCTTTGACGTGGGTCGCCGCCTGCGCTCCGCGCAAGGTTTTGCGGGGCATGAGCGGCGAGAACGCGGCCACGATGAGACCGGCCAGACCGAGCCCGATCCCGAGTATCCCGGGCGACCTCACGAAGCGGCCGGGGCCGCCCGTGAACACGAGGGCAGCCAGTCCGATCAGGCCGAGGCCCGTGACGAGCCAGAGGGCCCGCACCCTTTCTGGCGACGAGGGGAACAGGCCGTCGCCGATGAGGCCCCGGTAGATCTCGTCGCGGAGAGGGGGAAAGACGGTGTCGTAGTCGCGCCGGATCTCGGAGAGCCGCCGCTCGGCCAGGCTCCCGTCGCTGCCGAAGAGCCGGCCGAGGAGGGAGCGCTCGAACGGCCGGAGATGGGGATCGTCGGCGAGGGGCCGGAGCCGGTGCACGATCCAGTCCGTCTCGCCGAAGGCGGGCGCGATCTCCTCGATGCGAATGTAGCCGCGCACCGCGAGATCGACGAGGG
>DASYQB010000115.1:0-35306 GCA_036005985.1 Candidatus Methylomirabilota bacterium
CGACTCGGGCACGGGCATGCACTGCGTGATCGGCATTCTCGCCGCTCTCATGCAGCGCCATGCCAGCGGCGAGGGGCAGCAGGTCGAGGTCTCCATGCAGGACGTGGTGGTGAATCTCATCCGCGTGAGCCTCCGCGACCATCAGCGTCACGGCAAGCCGCCCGCGCGCACCGGCAATCAGCTTGGAACCACCGCGCCGGGCACCACCTATCGCTGCCATCCCGGAGGCCCCAACGACTACGTGTTCATCTTCGCCCAGCAGCAGATGTGGCACGCCCTCCTGCGCGCCATCGACCGTCACGATCTCATCGGCGACGCGCGCTACGAGACGGCGGAGGCGCGCTGGCAGCGCAAGGACGAGGTCAACGCGCTGGTGGAAGGATGGACGCGGGAGCGGACGAAGCACGACGTGATGAAGATCCTCGCCGGCGCAGGGGTTCCCTGCGGGGCCTGTCTCGACACGGGCGAGGTGCTCACTGATCCGCATCTCCTCGCCCGCGACATGATCGTGGAGATCGAGCATCCCGTGCGCGGGCGTTACGTCACCGCGGGGAATCCCGTCAAGCTTTCCGCCTCTCCGACGCGCATCACCATGGCCCCCTTGCTCGGTGAGCATCGTCACCAGATCCTGAAGGAACTGGGCTATGATGACGCGGCCATCACCGCCCTCGAACGCGACGGCGCCACCTGAGGCGTGCGGAGAGCGTCGCGAGCGTTGACAAGAGGGGAATCACCGCCGAGACTATCGCCCCAGGGAGGACCCGCCCATGCGAGTCACCGACGAACACGCCCTCGTTCCCACCCTGAAGCGCCAGCTCGTCGATCGTCAGATCGACCGGCGCGAATTCGTGCGCTACGCGACCCTGCTCGGCATGGCCGCGCCGGCCGCCTACGCCTTCGCGGCCAAGGTCACGGGGACGCCCCTCGTGGCGCCGGCCGCGGCCCAGGGCACCCTGCCCAAGGGCGGAACCCTGCGGATCGCCATGCGCTGCCAGGACCTCAAAAGTCCCCACACCTACAGCTGGGTCGAGTCGTCCAACTCCGCCCGCCAGGTGCTCGACTACCTGGCCGTGACGGGCGTGGACAACGTCACCCGCCCGAGCCTCATCGAGAAGTGGGAGCCGAGCGCCGATCTCAAGACGTGGACGCTCCGCGTGCGCAAGAGCGTCAAGTGGCATAACGGGCGTCAGTTCACCGCCGACGACGTGGTCTGGAACTTCAAGCGCGTGCTCGATCCCAAGACGGGCTCCTCGGTCCTCGGCCTCATGAAGGGCTTTCTCCTCGAAGACTTTGAGACGGGGGAGAAGGACGACAAGGGCAATCCCAAGAAATCGGCCCGCCTGTGGGACGCGGGGGCGATTCAGAAGGTCGACGACTTCACGGTGCGGCTGAACGGCAAGACGGCGCAGCTCGCCGTCCCCGAGCAGCTCTTCCACTACCCGTTCCTCATCCTCGATCCCGCCGAGAACGGCGAGTTCAAGGTGGGATCCAATGGCACGGGCGCCTTCACCCTCGTGGAGAACGAGGTGGGGCGGCGCCAGGTGCTGAAGGCCCGCAAGCAGGGCTACTGGGGCGGCGGACCGTATCTCGACCAGCTCGAGTTCATCGACCTCGGCGACGATCCGGCCGCCTCGGTGGCCGCCCTCGCTTCGAAGCAGGTGGACGGGCTCTACGGCGCGGATATCGTCCAGCTCGAAGCCCTCCAGAAAATCCCCCACGTGCAGATGTACCAGGTCACCACCGCCTACACGGCCACCGCGCGCATGCAGCCGGTGAAGCCCTTCGACGACAAGCGCGTGCGTCAGGCCATGCGCTACGCCATCGACTCCAACACCGTGCTGCAGGTCGCCCACCGCGGCCTCGGCCAGCCGGGTGAGCATCACCACGTGAGCCCCGTGCACCCCGAGTACGCCAAGCTTCCCGCGCCCGTGCGCGATGTGGCCCGCGCCAAGAAGCTGCTCGCGGAGGCGGGCTACCCCAACGGCATCGATGTCGAGATCATCTGCCGGCCTCAGCCCGCCTGGGAGCTCCTCGCCGTTCAGACCATGGTGGAGCAATGGAAGGAGGCGGGCATCCGGGTCAAGATCAACGTGATGCCCTCGACCCAGTACTGGGAAGTGTGGACCAAGGTGCCTTTCGGCTTCACCACCTGGGCCCATCGCCCCCTCGGCATCATGAGCCTCGCCCTCGCCTATCGATCGGGCGGGCCGTGGAACGAGTCGAAGTACTCCAATCCCGAGTTCGACCGCCTCCTCACCCAGGCGGAAGGCACGCTGGACGTGGCGTCGCGGCGCGAGATCATGTCGAGGCTCGAGGCCATCCTCCAGGAGGACGGCCCCATCGTGCAGCCGGTGTGGCGGGCGATCTTCACCTTCCACGACAAGCGCGTGCAGGGCTTCAAGGCGCATCCCACGCTCTACATCTTCGGCCACCAGCTGGCGATCCAGGCGTGATGGCCACCCCGACGCGCACCGGCGCAAAGAAGCGGAGCATCCAGGTCAGGAAGACGGGCAGGGCCAAGCCGAAGCCGCGTGGACTGCTCGAGCGGCTCGCCGAGGGGCCGGTGATCTGCGCCGAGGGGTACCTCTTCGAGTTCGAGCGGCGCGGCTATCTCCAGGCCGGCGCCTATGTGCCAGAAATCGTCCTCGAGCGGCCGGACCTCGTCGAATCGCTCCACCGCGAGTTCGTCCACGCCGGATCGGACGTGGTCGAGGCGTTCACCTACTACGCCCATCGCGCCAAGCTCAGGATGATCGGCCGCGAAGGAGACCTGGCGAGGATCAATCAAACCGCCCTGCGCATCGCCAAGAAGGTCGCCCGCAGCACCGGCACTCTCCTCGCCGGTGACATCTGCAACACCAGCATCTACGATCCCCAGGACGCCAAGGCCCAGAAGCAGGCGCGCCGCATCTTCGACGAGCAGATCGACTGGGCCGTGGAGGCCGGAGTCGATTTCATCGTGGCGGAGACCTACGCCTTCGGCGCCGAGGCCCTCCTCGCCCTCCAGGCGATCCGGCAGGGAGGCAAGCCCTCCGTCGTCACCCTCGCCATCCCGCGCGACGGCACAACGCGGGAGGGCTGGAGCGCCGCCGATGCCTGCCGTCGGCTCGAGGCGGGCGGCGCAGAGGTGGTCGGGCTCAACTGCGCCCGGGGCCCCGCCACCATGTTGCCGCTCCTCCGCGAGATTCGGGCCGCGGTCACCTGTCACGTGGCGGCGCTGCCGGTGCCGTACCGGACGAGCCAGGCCGAGCCGGTCTTCCAGAGCCTCAGTGACCCGTCCCGTCCGGACAATCGCGCCTTCCCGACCGCCCTCGATCCATTTCTCCTCAGTCGCTACGAGATCGCCGAGTTCGCTCGAGAAGCCCAGGCCCTCGACGTGCGCTATCTCGGCGTGTGCTGTGGCGCGGGGCCGCACCACATCCGGAGCCTCGCCGAAGCCCTGGGGCGGCGGCCGCCCGCGAGCCGGTTCTCGCCGGACATGTCCAAGCACATCCTGTTCGGATCAGACAAGCGGCTCTGGCAGCGGAATCTCGAGTACGGCCGGCAGACGTACGGCCCGGCCGGCTCGACCTCCCGGTAGCCGCGCCCGATGGAGCACCCGAAGGGGGCGGCGGTCGTCATCATCGGCGGTGGTGTCACCGGGCTCAGCGCCGGATGGTGGCTGGCCCGATCCGGCGTGGACGTGCTCGTGCTCGAGAAGGGCATCGTGGGCTGGGAAGCCTCCGGCCGCAATGGCGGCGGCGCCACCCACGTCTACAGTCCCTTTGGTCTCGAAGAGCAGCGCCTCTGGCCCCAGATGGACGAGCTCCTCGGCTATCCCACGGAGCACCAGCCCTATCGGATCGGCATCGCCCTGAGCGAGGCGCAGCTCGCCCTCGCCCGACGGTGGGCGGAGATCGGCGAGACGCGGGGCTTTCGCTGGGACCTCCTCGATCGACAGCAGCTCAAGGAGCTGGTGCCCATAGCGGGAGACAATGCCATCGGTGGCACCTATCTCCACTTCGGCGGCCACGCCAATCCCCAGCGCACGGTGCAGGCCTATGCGTGGGCGCTCCAGGATCACGGCGGCCGAATCCTCCAGCACACCACGGTGACCGGGCTCGCCCGTCGCGGCGGCCGCGTCACCGCTGTTGAGACGCCGCGCGGCTCCTTTGGCGCTGACACGGTGATCGTGGCGGCGGGCCCACAGACCGGGCTCTTCGCGGACATGCTCGGCATCTCGCTGCCCCTCGCGCCTGCCAGGGTCGAGATGATCGCCACCGAGCCTCTTCCCCTCATGCAGCACGGCGGGGTGGCGGGCAATGGCCTCTACGGCCGTCAGACCCTCCGGGGCAACCTCGTGTACGGCGGCGGCCCACACGAGTGGATCAACGTGCCCGACATGGCCGCGCCCGATCATCCCAACACCCCGCTCGTGCGAAATCTCGCGCGCCGGCTCGCCGAGCTCCTGCCCGGGGCCGCCCACCTCCGCGTGATCCGGTCGTGGGGCGGTGTGGTCGAGAACACGCCCGACGGGCTTCCCGTCATCGATCGTCTCGCGTCACCCGACAACGTGGTGGTGGCCACCATGTCGAGCGTCGGCTTCGGCCTCTCTCCCGCCGTGGGCAAGGCGCTGAGCGAGCTGGTCATCCACGGGCGCTGCCTCTTCGCCGATCTCTCGGCGCTCGCCCTGAGCCGCTTCGCCGACACGCCGCCGGACTGGCGCGAGCGGGTGGGCTGGATATCCGCGGCGCCCGCCGAGGTCGCGGCCGGAGGCGGACGATGATCCGCGAGATCGACCCGCGCTCGGTAGTCGACAAGGCTCCCCCCGTGGAGCGTCACGTGGCGGTGGTGGTGGTGGGGGCGGGAGCGGCCGGAGTGGCCGCCGCGATCGCCGCGGCGCGGACCGGCGCTCAGGTCCTGCTCGTCGACGAGAACCCCGTCGACAACGACATGATGGCCATGGACGTGCCCCTCTACTTTGGCCAGCGCATGCAGCCCTCCGTCCGGAACCGCGCCCTCATGATGGAGCGGGTAGTGGAGGCGAATCCCGCGCTGGCCGAGGCGCACGAAGCCGGCGTCGACGTTCAGCTCGGAACCTATGTCTGGGGCGCTTTCGTCAACGGGCCGACGGTGCGCGAGCTTCCCGGTCCGCTGCTCGGTCTCGCGGACGACCGGCGCTCATGGCTCGTGAGCTATGACCGCCTCGTCGTCGCCGCCGGCGCCCGCGACGTCGCGATGGGCTTTCCGGGCTGGGAACGGGCGGGGGCGATGGGAGCGAGCGGAGCCTGGTCCCTTCTCACCCGCTATCGTGCCTTCGCCGCCCATCGCATGGTCGTTGTCGGATCGGGAAGCCTGGGCCTCGCCGCCGCCGCCCTGGCCCTCCAGCAGGGCGTCGAGATCGCCGGCGTGGTCGAGGTGGGAGACGTGGTCCGCGGCGATCCCGCGGAGGCAGCCGCCCTCACCGTTCGAGGGGTGCCGATCTACACCTCGCATACGATCCGCGAGGCTCGCGGCAAGGTCGGCGAAGTCGAGTCCGTGGTCGTCGTCCAGGTGGACGGCCAGCTCGCGCCGGTGGCGGGCAGCGAGCGCGAGATCAGGTGCGATACGATCTGTCTCGCCCTCGGGCTCGCTCCCAGCGTCGAGCTCCTATCCCTCGCGGGCGCCCGCCTCGACTTCGTCTCTCCTCTCGGCGGCTGGGTGCCCCGGCTCAACGAGGTGATGCAGACCACCGCCCCCACCGTCTTCGCCGCCGGCGACTGCGCCGGCGTCCACGACGGGATGCTCTCCGATCCGGAAATCGCGCGCGCCCAGGGACTCGCCGCGGGCCTCGCCGCCGCCGAATCCCTCCGCACCACTTACATCCCTCTCCCCCACCGGGGGAGAGGGCGCAGTTCGAGCCGAAACGCTGCCGACGAGCCGCAGGCGAGGAGAGCGGTGAGGCGAGGGCTGGAGAGGGAGGGGGCCAGCCTCCACGCATACTGGCAACAGTGGCTCCAGTCGCTCCTCCACGCGGGAGGCCTCGACGTCAACATCTGCCAGTGCGAGGAAGTGACGAGACGCGAGTTGGTAGAGGTCAAGCCTCCCCGTTATCTCAAGTGGGAGTCCTCCCAGATGGCGGCCCGGAGTATCGACACCTTGCTCCAGGACGGGCCGATCAACCAGGACCAGATCAAGCGCCTCACCCGCGCGGGCATGGGGCCCTGCCAGAGTCGCCGCTGCCGGGAGCAGGTCTCCTTGCTCCTCGCCCAGGCCGCCGGCACCTCGGTTGACCGGATTCCCCTGCCGAGCTTTCGTCCGCCTCTTCGTCCCCTCCCCTTGAATGTCCTCTGGCCGGCGGACGAGCCGCCCGCCATGCGCGAGCACTGGGTCAGCTGGTTCGGCATACCGACCCAGTTCAGCCCGCACTGGGAGGCGGGCATGGCCGTGGCCGAGCCCACCGCCCAGGCTCCCCTCATCCTGAGCGACGAGTGAGCGAGAGCGGCACGGGGGCAACCGCTGCGCGACGCGCGGCGGACATCGTGGTCATCGGCGGGGGCGTCCACGGGGCGAGCCTCGCCTACCACCTCGCGCGCAAGAAGGCCGGGCGCGTCGTCCTCGTCGAGAAGAAGTTCATCGCGTCCGGACCCACTGGACGCTCGACAGCGCTTGTGCGCGGGTTCTACGCCATGGATTTCTTCACCCGCACGGGCAGCGCGGCGGCCGAGGTGTTCCGCCACTGGCCCGACGTCGTCGGCGGGGACGGCGGGCCCGGCTTCCAGCAGGTAGGCATGCTCGCCCTCGCCGGCCCCGACCACGCGCCCCATCTCCGTCACAATGCCCTGCGCGCGCAAGAGATCGGAGCCAAGGTCGCCCTCATCTCCGCCGCCGAGGTCAAAGCCCTCGTTCCCTCCGTCAACGTCGACGATATCGCCCTCGCCTCCTACGAGGCGGAGTCCGGCTACGCGGATCCCTCTTCCACCGCCAACGCCCTCGTCAACCGGGCCCGCGATCTGGGGGCGATCATCATTCAGTACGAGCGCGTGGAGGCGATACGCACCGCGGGTCCGCGGGTGGTCGGCGTGCGCACGGAAACGCGGGATATCGACGCGCCGGTGGTGATCAACTGTGGCGGGCTGTGGGCGGACCGGCTCCTCCGTCCCCTCGGCATCGAGGTCTCCATCACGCCGACCCGACACCAGATGTGCTTCTTCCGGCGCCCCGCCGGCTTCGGCACCCATCCGGCCATCGCCGATACGGTCTCCATGACCTACATGCGCCCCGAGCACGGCGATCTCACCATCCACGGCCTCCTCGCCTATGACGAGGCGGTCGATCCCGACCACTACAACGAAGGCGCCGACCCTGAGCAGATTCTCCGAAATGCCGAGCGGATCGCCCACCGCTTCCCGATCATGGAGCACGGCCTGGCCATGGGCGGCTACTCCGGCGTGTACGACGTGACGCCGGACCATCAGCCGGTGCTCGGGGCCATCCCGGAGTACGCGGGACTCTACGCTGACTTCGGGTGGAGCGGCCACGGCTTCAAGCACTCGCCGGTTATCGGCGACATCCTCTCCGACGTGGTCCTCCACGGAAAGGCAGCCGACTTCGATCTCACGCCTTTCCGCTGGAGCCGCTTCCGCGAGGGTGATCTCCTTCCCCGAGCCGGCTGGATCGCTCCACCGCACCCGAAGCATCGGCTATAGGTTGATCCTCCCGCAGGCCGGCGCGCCATGCCGACCGCGGGCGCACAAGAGGCAGGCCGGATCTTGACAGGACGTGAGGGCATGCCGTCTCATGGCCCTCAACCGGAGGCGCCTATGCGATCGAATCGCGTGATCAGCACGATTGATTTCCACACGGCGGGGATCGGGATGCGGCTGGTGACGAGCGGCCTCGGCCGGCTCCCCGGAAACACCATCGTCGAGAAGCGGCGGTGGTTCCAGGAGCACCTCGACGATCTCCGGACCGGCCTCTGTCTCGAGCCGCGCGGGCACCGCGGCCTCCTCATCGCGGTCATGACCGAGCCGGTCACCCCCGCCGCGCACTTCGGCCTCTTCTTCATCTATCCCGGCGGCTACTACGTCTCGTGCGGCGAGGGCACGATCGGAGCGGCCACGGTGGCCGTCGAAACCGGGCTGGTGCCCCAGACGGGGAGCGAGACCTCGGTCGTCATCGACACGGAAGCGGGGGTGGTGGAGACCATCGCGCGCTCGGCCGGCGATCGCGTGCGCGATGTCACCCTCCGGTGGACCCCGTCGTTCGTCGCGCTGCCCGGGCAGGCCATCGAGGTCGAAGGCGTGGGCGAGGTGCCCGTCGACATCGCGGTGGGCGCCGGCAATGTCTTCGCCATCGTGGAGGCGGGGCACCTCGGCCTGACGGTGCGGCAAGACCTCGCGAAGCGAATCTCCCAGCGGGGCATGGCCGTACGCCACGCAGTGAACGCCCAGCTCCAGGTCGAGACACCGGATCTCGGGAAGACGAGCGTGGACAACGTGCTCGTCCACGAGCTGCCGGATGCCGGCGGGGTATCGCGCAATGCCCTCGTCTGGGGCCCGGGCCAGGTCGACGCCGCCCCCTGTGGGTCGGGCACGTGCGCGCGCCTCGCCCTCTTCCATCATCGGGGTCTCATGAGCGTCGGCTCCACGTTCGTCAGCGAAGGGCTGCTCGGCCTCAGCTTCACCGCCCGGATCGGCGGCGAGACGGCGCTGGAAGACGGGCGGCTGGCGATCCTGCCCGAGATCACCGGCACCGCGTACCTCACTGGCTTCAGCCAGCTCCTGTTCGATCCCGACGACCCGATGCGCGCCGGCTACCTGCTCGACGTGTAGCCATGAAGACCCTCGTGCTGGGAGGCGGAGTCGTCGGGGTGACCACGGCCTATTTCCTCGCCAAGGCCGGCCACGAGGTCACGATCCTCGAGGAGAAGGACGGACTCGGCCTCGAGGCCAGTGCCGGCAACGCGGGGATCATTGCCCCCGGCCACTCCTTCGCGTGGGCCTCACCGCGCGCGCCGGCCATGCTCCTCCGCTCGCTCCGGGGCGACGAAACGGCCATCCGTGTGCGGCTCGCCCCCGATCCGCACCTCTACACGTGGGGACTCCGCTTCCTGCGCGAGTGCACGGCGGCGCGGGCAAGGCGGAATACCCTCATCAAGCTCCGGCTCTGCCAGTACAGCCAGGGAGTGCTGAACGAGCTGGCCCGCGCGGAAGGGATCGAGTACGACGCCATCGCGCAGGGGGCCCTCTATCTCTATCGCGATCCGGCCGAGCTCGAGGCCGGGGTGAAGAAGATGGCCCTCCTCTCCGAGCACGGCCAGAAGCAGGAGATCCTCGACGCGACCGCGGTGGCGAAGATCGATCCCGTCTTCGAGCCGGTCAAGACCCGGATCGCCGGGGCCATCCACGACCTCGGCGACGCCAGCGGCGACTCGCGTCTCTTCACGGAGAGGCTGGGCGCCCTCTGTCGGGACCGGCTCGGCGTCAGCGTGAAGCTCGGCTCCCGCATCATCGCGCTCCGGAGCGGGGGGGACCGGATCGACGGTGTGGTCACGAATGACGGCATCCTCACCGCGGACAGCTACGTGCTCGCCCTCGGGGTGGGAAGTGCGATCGTGGCGCGGACGGCGGGGGTGAGCCTGCCCATCTATCCCGCCAAGGGCTATTCCTCGACCTTTCCTCTTCGGCCCGGCGGCCTCGCCCCGACCATTCCCGGCGTCGACGAGCGGTGGCTGGTGGCGTGGTCGCGCTTCGGCGACCGGCTGCGTCTCACCTCGACGGCGGAGTTCGCGGGCTACGACTGGAGCTGGACGCCGCGCGACTTCAACAACATCCTTCGCTTCGCCCGCGACGTCTTCCCGGAGGCCGTCGACTACGATCGGGGTGAGTATCGCGCGTGCCTTCGGCCCATGACTCCCGATGGGCCGCCCATCCTCGGCCTCGGGTGCCACCGCAACCTCTTCTTCAACAGCGGTCACGGGCACATGGGCTGGACCATGGCCTGCGGCACCGCGCGGATCGTCGCCGACCTCATGAGCAGCCGCATGCCCGAGCTGGATCTGGAAGGCCTGACGCCACGGCGGTAGCCGGGGCTACTTCTCGCCGAGGTAGGCCTTGCGCACGACGTCGGAGCGGAGGAGGGCGGCCGCGGCATCCTGCAGGACGATGCGCCCGGTCTGGATGACGTAGCCCCGATGGGCCACCCGCAGGGCCATCCGCGCGTTCTGCTCGACGAGCAGGATGGTCGTGCCGAGCTGGTTGATGTTGCGGATGATGTCGAAGATCGTCTCCACGAGGATGGGCGAGAGACCCATCGACGGCTCGTCGAGTAGCAGCATGTCGGGCTTGGCCATGAGCGCGCGCCCCATGGCCAGCATCTGCTGCTCGCCTCCGGAGAGGGTGCCGCCCTTCTGGGCGAGGCGGTCGCGGAGCCGCGGGAACAGCGCGAGCACCCGTTCCAGATCCTGGGGGATCGCCTCGCGGTCGGTGCGCGCGAAGGCCCCCAGCTCCAGGTTCTCCAGCACGGTCATGGGCGCGAAGATGCGCCGGCCTTCCGGCGATTGGGCGATGCCAAGGCGCGCGATGCGGTGAGTCGGCACCCGGTCGATGCGCCGGCCGTCGAAGGTGACGGTCCCGCGAAGCGCCCGCACCAGGCCGATCACCGTGCGGAGCGTGGTGGTCTTGCCTGCCCCGTTGCCTCCGATCAGCGTCACGATCTCGCCCCGGCCCACGGTGAGGGACACACCCTTGAGCGCGCGGATGTTGCCGTAGTAGGCGTGCACGTCCTGCAGCGCGAGCAGCTCCGCGCTCACGTGGCGACCAGCTCCTGCTCGTAACCCTTGCCGAGGTACGCCTCGATCACCTGGGCGTTCTGCCGGATCTCCACCGGCGTGCCTTCGGCGATCCGCGTGCCGTAGTCGAGCACGGTGATGCGGTCGGAGATTCCCATCACGACTTCCATGTGGTGCTCGATGAGGAGGACGGACAGGCCGAGTTCACGCCTTAGCAGACCGATCAGCTCGGTCAGCGTGTCGGTCTCCCGCGGATTCATGCCCGCGGTGGGCTCGTCGAGAAGGAGGAGCCGGGGCTCGGTGGCGAGCGCCCGGGCGATCTCGAGCCGCCGCTGATCGCCGTAGGCGAGATTCTTGGCCATCTCCGCGGCCTTGGCGTCCAGGCCCACGAAGGCGAGGAGATCGGTGGCCCGGCCGCGCGCCCGCACCTCCTCGACCATCACGGCGGGCGGCCGGAAGACCGCGCCCGCCACCGAGGCGTGGAGCCGGCAGTGCTCGCCCACCAGCACGTTGTCGAGCACGCTCATGTTCTGGAAGAGGCGGATCGACTGGAAGGTGCGCGCGATCCCGCGTCCGACGATGGCGTGGGGGCGCAGGCCGACCACGCTCGCGCCGTCGAGCAGGATCTCGCCCCGGTCCGGCCGGAGCAGTCCGGTGACGAGGTTGAAGAAGGTCGTCTTGCCCGCGCCGTTCGGCCCGATGAGGCCGATGATGCCGCCCGCCGGGATGACCAGCTCCACGTCGCTCACCGCGATGAGGCCGCCGAAGCTCCGCGTCAGACCACGCACCTCGAGGACGGGAGGGCCACTGGGGGGCCGGCGACCCGGGCTCGCCGCTTCCCTCAGCCAGGCGGGCAGGGCCTCGGCGCGCGGGCGGGGCGGAGCAGCCACCAGCGCGAGCCTCTCCTCCCCCTCGTCGACGTCCGCCGCGGGCGGGCGGGCGCGGCGGCCCATGAGGCCCTCCGGGCGGATGAGCATGATGACGACCAGGCCGAGACCGAAGAAAAACCAGCGCCACAGCGTGAGATCGACGGAGGCGAGCGCGGCGATGCCGAGCGAGCGGCCGACCCAGCGGATGAAGAACGTCATCTGGGAGAGGAGGATACGGTCGAAGAGGGTGATGAGCATCCCGCCGAGGATCACGCCCTTGAGGCTGCCCATGCCTCCGAGGACGACCATGCACAGGAGCATGATGGAGACGTTGAACTCGAAGGCGCCCGGCGTGATGGCTTGCAGCTTGGCCGCGTAGAACGAGCCGGCGAAGCCGGAGAAGGAGGCGCCGAGGGCGAAGGCGAGGAGCTTGGTCTTGACCGGATTGACGCCGGTGCAGTCGGCCGCCGTCTCGTCCTCGCGGATGGCCATCCAGGCCCGCCCGAGCCGCGAGTCGCGCATCCGGTTCATGGCCCACAGCGAAAACGCGCCGATGACCAGGATGAGGAAATACCAGGGAATGAAGTCGGTGTCGAAGTTGACGAAGGGCAGGTGCGGGCGGCCGACGGGATTCACCCCGTTCTCGCCCCCCGTCAGGTTGAGCCGCTCCACCGGCTTCCAGCCGGCGATGTCGATGGTGATGTCGCCCATGTTGCGGATGGCCACGGGGATGATCTCGCCGAAGGCCAGGGTGATGATGGCCAGATAGTCTCCGCGCACCCGCAAGGTCGGCGCCCCGATCACCACTCCGAGCGCGGCGGAGACGGCCGCGGCGATCCAGATCACCACCCAGAAGCTCCACACGTGGCCGTACAGCGGGGAGCCGAGCACCGGCGAGTTGAGGAGACCCATGGTGTAGGCGCCGATGGCGAAGAACGCGGCGTAGCCCAGGTCGAGCATGCCCGCATAGCCCACCACGATGTTGAGTCCGAGGGCGAGGAGGACGTAGATCATGGCGTCGGTGACCGCGTGCACGGTCTGCGCCTGCAGCCAGCGGTCGAGGAAGGGATAGCCGAGGAGCGCGGTGACGAGGAGGGCGGCGGGAATCACCCGGACGGAGCGGAAGTCGCTCACGCCTTGTCCGGTACCTTCTCGCCGAGCAGCCCCTGGGGCCGGAAGATCAAAACCAGGATCAGGATGGAAAAGACGATGGCGTTCGTCCAGCGCGCCGAGATGTACTGGTCGCTCCACGCGGAGAGGAAGCCGATGACGAGACCGCCCAGCGCGGCGCCCGGCATGCTCCCGATGCCGCCCAGGACCGCCGCGGTGAAAGCACGCAGACCCGCCTGGTAGCCCATCCACCACATCCCGATGTTGTAGTAGAGCCCCTGGATGATGCCGGCCGCCCCCGCGAGGGCGCCTCCGATGAAAAAGGTGAGGATGATGGTCTTCTCGACGTCGATGCCCATCGAGAGCGCGGTGTCCTTGTCCTGCGCGGTGGCTCGCATCGCCTTGCCCCACCGCGTGCGGGTCACGAAATACTGGAGGCCGATCATCAGCGGAATGGTGCCGGCGAGGACGAGGAGGTCCTTGGTGGTGATGAAGAGGAGCGAGTCCATGCCGAACCACTCGCGCAGGATGTCCACCGACGGGAACACGTCGGGATAGGCGATGGGCGCGGGGCCCTTCCAGATCAGGGTGAGGTTCTCCAGCATGAACGACACGCCGATCGCGGTGATGAGGGGGGCGAGCCGGAAGGCGTGCCGGAGAGGCCGATAGGCGACGCGGTCGATGACCACGTTGATCGTCCCCGTGGTCAGCATGGTGGCGAGGAAGACAGCGGGCAGCACGATCACGAGCTGCCAGCCGTGGAGCGTGGTGGCCATGCCGAGGAGAGTGAGGTAGCTGAGCGAGATGAAGAGGCCCAGCATGAAGACGTCGCCGTGCGCGAAGTTGATGAGGCCGATGATCCCGTAGACCATGGTGTAGCCGAGGGCGATGAGCGCGAAGACGGCGCCGCGGGTCACCCCGTTGACGGTCTGCTGGATCAGAACCTCGTGCCAGTCCAGATTTATTTGGCCCGGGGGGGAGCGGCGCCGCTCCTCCCCCAGACCCCTTTTATTTGGACCGGGGGGGAGCGCCGCCGCTCCTCCCCCGGAACCCCCCCACCGGTTGTCCGCGCGCTGTCCTTCACCGTGGCGGGCGCGGCTACTCGAGGATGGCTTCGAACTGGAACTTGCAGCCGATGGGGCCGTCCGACTTCACGACCTTGAAGCCCGACATGGTGTCGTAGTCGACGTCACCGTTGGCGTCGAAGCTCCACTTGCCGTTGATGCCCTCGAAGTTCTTGGTAAGGGAGATCGCCTTGCGGAGGGCCTCCCGCTTCTCGGTGATGTCCTTGGCGCGGTCGATCTCGGGCGCGGCGCGCTTGAAGGCCTCGACGGCCACCCGGCCGCCCTCCGCCGCGTACAGCGCATAGGCCGTGGGCTCCTTGCCGAACTTCTTCTTGTACTCCTCGTACGTCTTGGCCCCCACCCCCTTCATCTTCTCGAAGGGCAGGCCGGCGAAGGTCACCCGCATATCGGTGGCCATGGCCACCTCGCAGGTCGCCCCCTTCAGCAGCTCTTCCTCGAGGAGGCCGTCCGGCCCCATGAAGCGGACGCGCGGGGCGACCAGTCCCACTTCCTTCATCTGACGGATGATGACCTGCGCGCCGGTCTCGATGACACCCCCCATGTAGACGAGATCGGCGCCGGAGGCGCGCACCTTGGTGAGGATGGGCTTCTGGTCGGGCTGCTTCCAGTCGATGCCCTCGTTGGCCACCACGGGGAGCCCGATCTTCTTGGCGGTGGCCTCGAAGACGTCGGCAATGCCCTTGCCGTAGAGCTCCTGGTCATTGAGGATGAACACCTTCTTCACGCCCAGGCGCTTGGCCCACTTGGCCGCCACCGCGCCCTGGATGTCGTCGGCGGGGATGGGACGGAAGTAGTTCACGAAGCCGAGCGGGCGATAGATCTCCGGCTCGCCCGGCGCCGCCCCCTGCTTCTTGGTGAGCCCGGGATAGGTGTTGGCCGGGGTGATCTGGGCCATGCGGGCCCGGTTGGTGATCGGTATGGAGACCTTGGCCGCCCCGGAGTTGTACGTGCCGACGTAGAGGATGGCGAGCGGATCCGCCACCGCCTTGTTCGCGTTCTCCGCCTCGACCGCACCGTCCCACTTGCCGGTCTGCGGAGAGGCGTCATCCATGTTGACGATCTCCAGGCAGTATCCGGCGACCACCCCGCCCGTCTCCGCGATGGCCATGTCGAGCCCGTTCTTCATGCCCGTGCCCTCGGGGATCATCGCGCCTTGCATGGGCCACGAGGTGTAGATGCGGAACTTGCCCTTCGGACACGATTGGGCGGTCCCCTCGATCGGAATGGAGGCCACCATGACGAGCACCGCGACGCCGAATGCTTCCAGCCATCCCCATCTGCGCATAGCGTCCCCTCCCGCATGACTACGGCGTGAGCAGCGATTACCGATCCGCCACCGGCTTGGCCGGATGCTGGAGATTCGGGCGGCGGCTGTCAAGGGGTTTCTTGCGGCCCGTCCTGGGTTATCCTGTGCGCCATCGAACGGAGGCCAATCATGGCGGAACCACGAGTCATCTACGATGCGAAGCCCGGCTCACCGATCGCCGTAGATCATGCCTTCTACGACCGGCTCGCCCAGCAGACCGCTTCCCGCACCCTGGTCGAGCGCTTCATCGTGCCCATGCGCTCCGGCCGCGCCTGGCCGGTGCGGGCCGGCCAGCTCTTCCGCATCGTGGCGGTGGAGGGGCCGCAGGTCGCGGACTTCAACGCGTGGAATCTCGACAACCCCCGCGAGCGCTTCTGGGCTTCCCGGACCAAACAGCTCCACCGGGCCCACGTCACCACCTACGACCGGCTCTGGTCCTCCCTGCCCTATCTCCGGCCCATGCTCACCATCACCAACGACACCATCCGCTATGGCCTCGACGCGGATGGCGCGGGCTGCCACGATCTGCTCGGCACGCGCTGCGATCCCTACGTGCACAAGATGCTCAACGGCGAGGACTTCGATCTCTGCTGCCACTCCAACCTCGTGCGCGCGGTCGCCCCCTACCGCCTCACCGAGCTCGACGTCCACGACGTGCTCAACATCTTCCAGGTCACGGGGCTGACCAAGGACGACCGCTACTTCGTCAAAGGGAGTCCCGCCAAGAAGGGGGACTTCATCGAGCTCTTCGCCGAGATCGACGTGCTGTGCGCCATCTCCACCTGTCCTCACGGCGATCTTTCCGTGCAGATGTGGGGGGACGAGGCGGGCGATCCCCTCAGCACCTGCCGGCCCCTCGCCGTGGAGATCTGGCAGCCGGATCCGGAGCTGCTCACGGGCTGGCGCTCTCCCGCGGTCTCCGACTATCGCGGAGACCACGGCCTTCGCCGCGGCTAGCCGCGCGCAGGCGAGAAAGGACTCATGGCGACCACGCAGATCCACACGATTCCCGCCCGACGGGGCGCCGCGGCGCGAGTGGCCGCGGGCCAGCGGGTCAAGGTCATCAATACCCACGGCACCCAGGTCGTCGACACCTGGGCCTTCAATGCGGGCGACGCCACGGAGTGGATGTCCATGGAGGCCAGCCGCGCGTGGTTCCTGAAGCTGCGCGCCGCCGTCGGCGACGCCTTCCTCACGAACCAGCGGCGGCCCATTCTGACCCTGATCGAAGACACCTCGGGGAGGGCCCACGACACCCTCATGGCCGCCTGTGATCTGCCGCGGTACCGGCTGCTCGGGGTCGAAGGCCATCACGACAACTGCCGGGACAATCTGCACGCGGCGCTGGCCGGCCTCGGCATCACGGTGCCCGCCACGCCGTCACCGCTCAACCTGTTCATGAACATTCCCTGGACGCCCGACGGGACGCTCGCCTGGGCCGAGCCCATCTCCCCGCCCGGGAGCTACGCCGTCTTCCGCGCGGAGATGGATCTGGTCATCGCCTTCTCTGCCTGTCCCCAGGACATCCTGCCCATCAACGGCCGCACCGGATCGACCACCGAAGCGCACTACGTCATCGAGTAGGAGATGGCGAGGACGGGGCGGCGCTCTGGAGGCGCGTCAGCTCCTCCGCGGGAATGTGGCAGACGATCCGGTGGCCGCTCGAGATCTCCCGCGTGGGCGGCGGGGTGTCGTCACAGATCGCGCCGATCCGGCGGGGGCAGCGCCCACTGAACGGGCAGCCGCTCGGCATGTCCGTGGCGCTGGGGAGCGGGCCCTCGAGGATGATGCGGATGCCCTGGGCATCGGGGTCGGGCACGGGAACGGCCGACAGGAGCGCTTCCGTGTATGGATGGAACGGCGGCGCGAAGACATCGGCGACGGAGCCGACCTCGACCACGGCGCCCAGATACATCACCGCGACGTGATCGGCGAGGTATCGCACGACGGACAGGTCATGAGAGATGAAGACCAGGGTCGCCTCGCGCGAGGCCTGGATCTCGTTCAGCAGGTTGATGATGGACGCCTGCACGGACACGTCGAGAGCCGACACGGGCTCGTCGGCCACGATCACGTCTGGATTTCCGGCGAGCGCGCGCGCGATGGCCACCCGCTGCTTCTGGCCCCCGGACAACCGGTCGGGCTTGCGGTCGCCGAGGTCGGTGGGCAGCTTGACCACGCCGAGGAGCCGCGAGGCCTCCCTCGCCGCCTCGCCTTTCGGGGTCCGCCGCAGGCGCCGGAGTGCCCGCCCGATGGCATAGCCGGCGCTGTGGCTCGGATTCAGCGTGCTGTCGGGGTTCTGGAATACCATCTGGATCGTCCGTCTGAGCTCGAGAGGTCGCGACTCGACACGCATCGAGGCGACCTCCCTCCCTCCGATCTCGACGCGGCCGGCGCTCGCCGTCTCGAGACCGGCGAGGACCTTGGCCAGCGTCGACTTGCCGCAGCCCGACTCGCCGACAATGGCCAGCGTCTCACCCTTGCGGACGACGAGGTCGATGCCGTTGAGCGCGCGCACCGGTGCCCGCCCCGATCTGAAGAGTCCCGGCCGCGGGCGATACAGCTTCTCGAGGCCCTCGACCCTGAGCACGATCGGGCCCGAGCGCCGGCCCCGCGCCGCATCCGCCACGGCCCGCCGTCGCTCCCATGGCGGAAGCTCGGCAGCACGGACGCATTGCGCCGCGTGACCGGGATCACCGGTCACCGGCAGGGCGGGAATCGCCTCGGACGTGCATCGGCCCGGCTCGACATGGACGCAGCGCGCCGCGAAGCCGCAGCCGGCCGGTCGCACGAGCGCGGAGGCGACCTGCCCGGGAATTGGCACGAGGGGCGTCTGCCGCTTGTCGCGGCCAAGGGTGGGGAGACAGTCCAGCAGCCCGCGCGTGTACGGGTGGCGCGGATTCGCGAACACCTGCCGGATCGATCCCGCCTCGACGAGCTCGCCCGCGTACATGACGCCGATCCGGTCGCAGACCCGCACCACGGTGCCGAGGTTGTGGCTGATGAAGAGCACGGACGTGCCGTGGCGCCGGCGAAGCTCACGGACGAGGTCGAGCACGGCCGCCTCCACCGTGACGTCCAGGCCGGTGGTGGGCTCATCCATGATCAGGAGGGCGGGCTCGGCGATGAGGGCCATGGCGATCACGATGCGCTGCTGCTGGCCGCCCGAGAGCTGATGCGGGTAGCGCGCCAGCATGCTCTCGCCGTCGAGCAGCTTGACCTCCGCGAGCATGTCGAGGGCCCGGGCCCGAGCCGCCCGCTCGCCCAGGCCCTCGTGGAGCATCGGTACCTCCATGAGCTGGCGACCCACCGTCATTACCGGGTTGAGGCTTGCCATCGGATCCTGGTAGACCATGGCGACCCGGCGTCCCCGCATCTCCCGGAGCTCTGACGGGCTCAGACCGGCGACGTCGCGCCCCTCGAAGAGGATGCGCCCCCCCGTGATCCGGCCCGCCCGGCCGAGATAGCGGACGATGGCGAGGGCCACCGTGGACTTGCCGCAGCCGGATTCGCCGACCAGTCCCATCGCCTCTCCCGCACCGAGGGCGAAGCTCAGGCCGGGGATGACATTCACCTCTCCGGCGCGGGTGAAGTACGAGATGCGGGCGTGGTCCAGCTCGAGAATCGGCTCGTCAGTCACGGAGCCCGATCTCGCGAAGACCCACGGCGAGGAGATTGAAGCCGATCACGAGGGAGGAGATCGCCGCGCAGGGGAAGAGCGCCATGTGCGGCCACACCGACATCATGCCGTAGGTGTCCTTGACCATGCCGCCCCAGTCGGGATCAGGGGGGGGCAGGCCGATGCCGAGGAAGCCGAGGGCGCCGATGATGACGACGTTGTATCCGGTGCGCAGGCACATGTCCACGATCAGGGGGCCCCGCGCGTTGGGCAGGATCTCCGCCAGCATGATGTAGAGCGGCGACTCGCCGCGCATCTTCGCCGCCGCCACGTACTCCCGCTCGCGCAGCTCGATGGTGAGGCCACGCACGATGCGCGCGATGATGGGGGCCTTGGTCAGGGTGAGCACGGCGATGATGTTGAAGGCCGACGAGCCGAAGTGGGCGAGGATGATCATGTAGAGAATGATCACGGGGAAGGACAGCACGATGTCGCACGCGCGCGCGATCACGAGATCGATCCAGCCGCGGTAGTAGCCGGCGGCGAGCCCGAGGAGTGAGCCCAGGAAGGCCGCCCCCAGCACGGCGAGGGGAGCCACCGTCAGCACGGTCCGCGCTCCCCACAGGATGCGGGAGAGCAGGTCGCGTCCGAGGTGATCGGTGCCGAGCCAGTGCGCGGCTGACGGCGTCGGGTGCGCCACAGCGGCCATGCTGGTGGCATTGGGCGGATAGGGAGCGATCAGGGGCGCCAGCACCGCCGCGAGCACCCACGCGAGGACAATGCCCGCCCCGATCAGCGCCGGCTTCGATTCCGCCACGAGGCCGAGCCGGCGCGCCCACGCCCGCGCGAATCCCAGGGGCACGCGCTCCGGAACCGCGGGAAGGCTTTCGGCCGTGGCGGGAATAGTCATCCGGGCTTCAGGTCCGTATGCGCGGGTCGAGCAGCATGTACGCGAGATCGCCCGCGATCTGGGTCAGCACGGCCACGCCGACCGCGACGAGGGCGCCCACCTCCACGAGAGCGATGTCCTTGAAGAGCGCCGCCTCGAGCATCATCCGGCCGAAGCCCGGGTACGCGAACACCGTCTCCACCACCACCACGCCGGAGATCAGGTAGTTGATCTGGAGCAGGATGACGGTGATGGGGTTGATCATCGCGTTCCGGAGGGCATGGCGGACCACCACCCGGCGAAAGGCCATGCCTTTCAGGATCGCCGTGCGGATGTAGGGCCGCTGCATCACCTCGATCATCGACGCGCGGATCATGCTGACGACATAGCCGGCGTCGAAGAGCACGATGACCGCCACGGGAAGGATGAGCTGTGAGCCGACCGACCAACCGCCTCCCGCCACCATCGTCGCGGTGCCCGGGAGCCAGCCGAGGGCGACCACGAAGACGCTGGCGAGAAAGACGCCGAGGGCGAACTCGGGCACCGAGGCGACCACCGTGCTGAACAAGAGAATCGCGCGGTCGAGCGCGGAGGACTCACGCATGCCGGCGACGATGCCGAGGAGCATCGACAGCGGCACGATGCAGGCGAAGGCGAGCGCGGCGAGAAAGGCGGTATTGCCCAGGCGGCCCCAGATGATGTCCTTGACGGGCACTTTGAAGCGGGTCGACGTGCCCAAATCGCCCCGGGTCAGCTTGCCGAGGAACTCCACGTAGCGCACGAGGACCGGTCGATCGAGTCCCAGGTCGCGCGTGAGGATGTCCACCTGCTCCTGGGTCGCGTAGGCGCCGAGGACCTTCCGGGCGACGTCGCCGGGGGAAAACTCGTTGAGGGTGAAGACGAGGAAGGACACCACGAGGAGCGTGAGGAGCAGGAAGGCCACGTGCTTGAGGGCGAATCGCGCCACGGTGAGCGCCACCCTACCGCTGTCCGCGGGCAGCGTCAACGGCCGGCCTCCGCGCGTGAGCTCTGGCACCGCTCTCGGGCGGGCCGACCAGGCACCGTGTAAGGACAGATTTCGATTGCTCTTCGTCGGCGCAGGCGCCTACATTGGGGCTCGTTTCCACCGCCACTTTTGCCGCCGGTAGTCGAACCGGCACAGGAGGCAGGGCATGGAGACACCCATCCTCGATCGGCCCATCCCGGAATCGTCCACTCCCTGGCCCCTCAGCGCACCCGAGTCGTATGTGCTGTTGCACGGCCCGCGAGCAAAAAGCGTCGAGGCCTTCAAGCGGGGGCTCCTCGAGCTCGTCGCCCGTGATGTGCTCACCGTGGAGACGCGGGAGCGACGGGGCTTCTTCCGTTTCTTCACGGCCCGGACCACCTTTCTTCTCAGGGGCCCGAAGATGCCGTGGGTACACTCGGCCGCGCAGCCTCTGCGCAGCATCTGGGAAATTTACAGTAGGACCTGCATCAGCGTCTCGCCGGCTGAGCCACGGGGCGTGCGAGTTCGCGATCTCCGGCGATCCGCGCGTGTGCTCGGCACTCCTCTCAGAGACTTTACCTACTGGTCCGTCCTGCCCGCTTTGATGGAGCGTGGACTCTACGAACGCGACGACTATGCGGCGCCGCGGACCTCTCGAAGGTCGAGATACACGGAGACCACGGCCGGGAGAGCCGCGCGGATCAGGCTCGAGTCGTTGCTGGAGAGCGCTGATCGTGAATTCAGCCCGGCCGCGCGGAGGGATCCGGGCGAGGCCCTGGCCATAGCCGGCGGGCTCGGATCGGCCATCCTCCTCATGGACCCTCTGCTGTCCGAGATAGCATGGCTCGGCCAGCGGATTCGTGACGGTGTCGGAAACATCGCCATGGCCGGCCGCTTCGAGCTGAACACGTCGAGCATCGATCTCGACGTCATCGATCTGGGCTGGCCGGGCAAGCTCGATGGAGTATTCGATGCCGTTGGCGATATGGGGAGTGGTGATCGTGGCGGTGGGGACTGGGGCTGGAGTGACGGCGACGGTGGCAGCGGCTGGAGTGATGGCGACGGTGGGGGCGGCTGGGGTGACGGCGGAGGCGGCGACTGAGTCGGTACAGCCCCCGCACGGACTCCACCAGGTCCGAATACGAAAAGCGTGTCAATCGCGTCATCGACCACATCCGCGAGCGGCTGGACGAGCCGCTGACCCTCGCCGGGCTGGCCCGGGTGGCGGCCTTTTCGCCGTTCCATTTTCACCGGGTCTTCCTCGCGCTCACCGGCGAGACGCTCTTCGCCTATATCCAGCGCCAGCGGATCGAGAAGGCCGCGGGCGTCCTCGCCGCGGGTGGGGAAACCAGCGTCCTCGAGGTGGCGCTCGATCATGGCTTCGCCTCCGCCGCCACCTTCGCCCGAGCCTTCCGCGTCCGCTTCGGCATGACCGCGAGCGAATGGCGGCGCGGTGGGGCGGCGCGCTGGCGCGAGCGGCACCTGCGCAAGATGGGCAAAGAGTTTCGCAAGACGGGCAAAGCATCCGGCCGGCGCCGGCCCGATACTCCTCCCACCCACGCCCGGGAGGCCGCCATGAGCGTCGTCGTCAGGGAGCTTGCCACGCAGCACGTGGCGTACATGCGCTACGTCGGGCCTTACGGAGCGCAGGGCATTCCGGAGCTCTGGACACGCCTCCGTCGGTGGATGGAAACCCGCGGCCTCGAGGTCGCCTCCACCGTCCGGCTCGGCGTCGCCTACGATGACGCCGGAGTGACCGAGCCCGCGAAGTGCTCCTATGACGCCTGTGTCGTGGTGCCACCCGCCTTTGCCGTCGATCGCTGGGTGAATCTCATGGACGTCCCCGGCGGGAGATACGCGGTGACCGGCTTCCACGGCCCGGCTCACCAGATCGAGAGCGCGTGGCACGAGGTCTTCGCGGATTGGTTACCCGGGAGCGGGTATCAGCCCGATGATCGCGCCTGCTTCGAGACCTATCGTGGGGCGCCACCCTCGGGCTCGAAGACCGGGACCTTTCGCTGCGATCTCTGCCTTCCGGTGCGCCCGCTGTGAGCGCGCGCGCCGTGGACTGGAAGGCCTTTTCCGTAGGGGAGCCCGAGCTGGCCGAAACCGGTCGCTCGCTTCTCGAGCAGTTCGGGCCGGGACTGGCCTTTCTCGCCACCGTCCGGGCCGACGGGGCGCCGCGCCTCCATCCTGTCTGCCCCGTGCTCTCCGGCGGCGGACTGTTCGTCCTCATCACCGCAGCGTCCCCGAAGCGCCGGGATCTCGAGCGCGACGGCCGGTATGCGCTCCAGACCTTTCCCCAGCCCAAGCCGGGCAGTGACGAGTTCTACATCGCGGGCACCGCTACCCTCGTGGAGGATGCAGCGACCCGGACGAGGATCTTTGCCGATGCGAAGCACCGCCCGGAGCCGTCGGAGATCGCCTTCGAGCTCTCACTCGAACGGGTCATGCACACGCGCTGGGAGCACCCACTCACTCCCCAGATGCGGCCGGTGCATCGGACGTGGCGCGCTTCCGATTCAGGCTGACCCACCGGCCATCGGAGCCACGTGCCACTACGTGCCCAAGGACTGGTGTCAGGCGAAGCGCGAGCTGGACCCCGATCGATCCGCGGCCGCCGATTTCCCCCACGGGGCGCCATGCATCCCGTTCTCGCCCTCGAACACGCCCGCACGAGACAGGGGCGGGCCGGTCCCGGGGGTTCCCGAAGAGTCCGCGCCACGACCGCTCGGGCGATCGGTGATCGATCGGTCAGGGTCGCCCGACCGCCGGAGGAGGGCGAAGGTCCACACCAGCCACACGTAGGGCGCGGACAGCGCATGAACCCCTACCGCTCCCGCGAGTCGCAATGCCGCCGCCTCCAGGAAGGGAATGGTCACGATGGTGATGGCCACGGCGGCCACTCCGATGCCCGCGAAGCGCCGCAATGCCGCGGCCGCGATGAGGGCGGCGGTGAAGCCCGCGAGCCCCGTCTCCACCTGCCACGCGGGGGTGCCGGCAAGATAGCCCATGCCCACGGCCGCGATGGATGCTCCCACCATGGCCACGCCGAGACGGCGATCGGCAATCGACGCGGCGATAGCCAGGCCCACTCCCACCGCCGCGTTCGGGAGAAAGAAGATCTGCCCTACCCCCCGGAGGCCGCCCAGAAGAATGACGAGGAGCGGAGAGGCGGGCGCGGGGGGGACGGTGGGAAGCACGGCAACCTTGTTCCACGCGAAGGTGGTGAGCGCGCTCCAGAGGAGCCAGAAAGCCGGCACGTAGGGACCGATGACGAGCGGAATCTCCCAGGCCGCGAGCAGGCGGTACATCACGATCGAGAGACCACTCACGAGCACGCCGCCAAGAACGAGGGAGACGGCGAGGCTCGGGCCCACGGCAAAAAAGGTCGCGCAGGCCAGGCCGAGAAACCAGCCGTTCAGCTCGACGAGCCCGGTGTCGAGGAAGGTGGATGACACGCCCCCGCACTCGGCGGTGACCCGGGCGATCACGCTCGCGATCATGCCCGCCACCGCGAGATGGGGAGCGGCCACGGCCAGCACGACGACGGCGGCCAGCCCCACCCACGCGTCGTATACGAAGAATGTCTGGCCGATCGCGGCGAGATGTCGTATGACGACTCGCCGCGCCCGGCTCAGGAAGTCATCCAACCAGCGCGGTGGCCGTCCACTGGCCATTGACGAGCTCGTGGTCGCCCCACTTGAGGGGCACGGGGATCTCGGCGCGAATCGCGAGATGGCCGTGGTGACCGCTCTGCGTCCCCGGCTCGAGCCAGAATCCCTCGGTGGGATCGTAGATGCGCGCCTGGTCGGCCTCGGTGCGCACCACGCTCACCTCGTGATAGACCACGCGCGTGCCAATCCAGTTGAAGGCGGTGGGGATGGCGTCCCACTTCCGGCGCCAGTGGCTGATTCTCTCCTCCGCGCACCCGCGCAGGAGCTGTCCCGGATACGCCTCGATACCCTTGGCGCGGAACAGCTCGAGGGCGAAGGCGCCGAAGACGCCGCAGTCGATCGTCTCCGCCTTGACCGCCTCGCACCACGCTACTGGCCAGCGGATCGGTCCCCACGCCCATCGCTGGGTGATCCAGCGTGGCCCGGCGAGAGCGAGACCGTCCGTGGAGGAGAAATCGTAGGAGCGCCCCATGGCGATCAGCCAGGCGCGCGCGCGGTCGCAGCAGGGGCCGTGGTGGGTCAGCGTCGACCCTACCGCCTGCTTCCACTCGTCGCGCTCAGGAGTATCCGCCACGCCCGAACGCATAGCTCATACTCCTTTCATAGGCCCCTGCATCGCAGATCACCAGCCGGTCGCCGATCTTGAGAGTGTCCGGCAGATCGAGGCCCTGGGAGAGAACGTCGTCCTCCATGCAAATGCGGCCGAGGACACGCACCGGGCCACGTGATACCGGTACCGGCCGCTCGTCCACGAGATGGAAGAACCGGTGCGGATACACGGAGGCGAGGGGCAGCTCGGCGATGCAGGCGTCCACCACCACCTCCTGCAGCTTGCCCTCTTGCTGCCGCACGTCGAGGACGCTCGTCACCATGGCCATGGTCGCCTGGGTCAGGGCGCGTCCCGGCTCCACGTAGACCGCGGTCAGGCCCGACAGCGTGTTCCGGGCGAAGCGGACGATGTCCCGGAAGGGCAGGCGCGCGAAATCGTCGGGATGGTAGCCCCCGCCGAGATCGAGGGCGCGAACGCGACGCCCGGAAGCGGCCTCGATGGCTCCCGCCCACGCCACGGACGACTCCGCCACGTCACGCCAGTGCCCCACGCCGATCATGGTGCTCGCCATGTGCACGTGGATGCCGAGGTCACGGCCCGGCGGGAGGGCGGCCACCGCCGCGCAGAGGCGCTCGAAATCCGCCGGCTCGTCCACGGAGACGCCGAAGCGCGACCGGCTTCCCGGAATCCGGAGGCGCACGCCCCACAGGCCGTCCGTTCGACGGGAGCCGGCCAGCCGCTCGAGCTCCTCCACCGAGTCGCAGAACACGACACGCAGCCCGTCCACCGCGCGCTCGGTGGGCGGCCACCACTTGCCGGGGCCGTTCAGCACGATCTCGTCGGCTCGCCAGCCCGCCTCGAGGGCCCGCCGCACCTCGAGCAGGCTGATGCACTCCGCGAGCATGCCTGCCTTGCGCGCGAGCATCAGGTACTCGGCATCGGGACTGGTCTTGAGGCTGTACGCGTAGCGTAGGAGGATGCCCTCCACCGGCGCCACGGTGGGCAGGCGTCCGAAGGCCGCCTCGGCGGTGCGAGGAAGAAAGAGCCGGTGGGGTGTGGCAACCACCGCGGCCGTGGCGAGGAGATCAGCCTCGCTCTCGGGAGAAAGGGTGGGCGCGGCGGCGGTCGGCGCCTCGTCCGGAACGAGCATGGGCACGATGGCGGAGAGCGAGGCGCCGTACTTGCCATGGACGCCCAGCTGCCCATGCTCGGGCTCCACGGGCAGGGGCAGCGGTATTCCGGAGCGGACCGGCACTTCGAGGACGACGCGGGTGAACTCCGCCTGCGCCGAGAAGGCCCGCGGGCCGTCGGGGAGCCCGAGGGCGCGACGGACGAGGGCGGCGGGAAGATTTCGCCCCGCCAAGGTCGCTCCGTGCACCCAGGCGGGAAAGCGCGGATTCCACTCGAGCCACCAGCGTCGTCCGTCGACGTCGCGCAGCACCTCGATCTCCGCTCCGCCCGTCCAGCCGATGGCCCGCACCGCCGCTTCGATGGGGCCGAGGAGATCCGCGGGCAGCTCGCCCACGTGCCCCGCCCATGTCTTGCCTTCGGGCGTGGTGATGCGCTTGCGCATGTAGAGCGCGTCGCAGAGCCGGCCGTCGTAGGCGGCGAGACAGACGGACTCCTCGTAGCCACGCACGTGAACCTGGACGGACAGGCGATCGGTCTGCCAGCCCTCGCGCATCCAGGCACGCACCTGCTCGAGCTGGCGCCAGTCTCCCACCGCCACCGCCTCGTGGTAGGGCCCCTTGATCCACACCCGCCAGGAGTGGGCGCGGCAGAAGGCGTAGATCTCCTCGTCGGAGGCGGAGAGATCCAGCGACGGCGCGATCTCGAACGGCAGGAGCTCGGCCACGCTGGGACGCGGCTTGCGGCTGGGCGCGAGCGCCTTTTCGTCCGGGGCGAGGAGGAGCGGATGGGTCGCCAGGGTGCGCGCGAGCCACGCCACCTCGAGATCCAGGGTGGGAATCCACAGCGCGCCCTGGTCGAGCTCCGCCTGCACTTCCTTGGCGTAGAGATCTTCTTCGATGAGGTCCCAGGGTGGCTTCAGCCAGGTCGCGTCGAACACCTCATGGTGAAGACCGGAGCTCCCCGCCCAGTAGTCGACGCCCACCAGCTGCGCGGAGGGGAATGCCGCGCGCACGGAGCGCGCGACGCCCAGCCCCGCCGACGGGCTGGGACCGGAGTAGAGACCCGAGATGAAGACGGTTTCTTTCATCGCCTTGTCGCCCCCCGCGTGGGGCGTGCCTGCGGCTCCCGTCATCGTCCGTGCGAAGGTGTGTAGTGGCCCGCCGGCCGGGGCGCAGTCAGCGAGTGTCCACCGGGGATGCCCGTGGCGCGGTCCTTACCGCAAAAAAAGCGCCAATTCAGTGCCGCTTTTAGAGACGAGGCTTTGGCAGACGCGAAGATTATCCGGATCTGCGAATCGTAAGGAAACTCGACAGACGCCACACCGACCCGGCGCGCAGATCAGCGCGCCACGCAGTACGTCCGGAACGCGAGGAATGCGAGGGCCCCCAGGACCACGGCGAGGACGCCGAGCGCCGTCTCCATTCCCAGCCGATCTACCATGGCCCCGATGGGCGGACCGGCCACCACGAAGGACAGCCGGAACACGAGGGTGGCGATCGAGAGGACGCTCGCCCGGTCCTCGGGCGGCGCGTCCTGCTGCATCACCGTGGCGAGAATCGGCCCTTGCAGTCCACGGATCGTCATGAAGCAGAGGTAGAAGATGATGCCCCACGCGGCGTGGCTCAGGGACAGCCCGGCATAACCGAGGGGAACGAGCAGGCAGCAGCCGAGGAGAGCCAGGCGCAAGCCGAGGGCCCCCACCACGCGCGAGCTGGCCAGCGATACCGCGGCCAGCCACACGTGCGCGCATGCCCAGAGCGGACCGAACCACGCCGCGGGAATGCCGCGGGCCTGCATGTAGGGCTGGATGAGCCAGATCATCACGAAGGTCGACAAGCCGAGGGCGACGCTGAGCGCCATGGCGGCGCGCAGTCTCCGGTGGTGCCAGAGCGTGAAGCCGATGATATGGAGAGCGCGCTCGGTGTGGGAGCGGCCTCCGGCCCCGCGCGGGCGCGGGACCTCGTACAGCAGGGCCGCGGTGGAGAGGGCCAGCGCGGCCGCCGGCACCTGGAGCCAGAAAGGCCAGCGCGGCCCCATCGCGTAGAGCCAGCCGCCGGCCGCCGCGCTCAGCGCCTCGGCGGACTGGGAGACGGCGCGGATCCGGCCGTCCCAGCGCGTGTACTGCGCGGTGCGGCTCGCGCCGTCCAGGGAGACCCAGAGGAGGGCGCGATCCGCCCCCGACATGAAGGCACTCCCCGCCCCCAGCGCGGTCTCGGCAACCGCCACCGCCCAGAAGCTCTCCGCGCGCGTGTAGAGAAGCCATCCCGCCATGAGAAGCCCGGTGCTCGCGAGGAGCGACCAGCGATAGCCCACCCGATCGGCCACGTATCCCGACGGGAACTCGAAGAGCACCACGGCCAGCCCGAAGATGGCCTGAAGGACCATGATGTCGGCGAGCGACATCCCGATCTGATCCTTCCAGAAAAGCGTGATGATCGGGATGGGGAAGAGGATGAACTGGAAGGTGGCGAAGGCGATGAGCAGCCGGACATTTCTCATGCCGGGACGGAAGTCAGTCGTGCTTCTCCACGTCGCTCTGGGTGAAGCCGAAGATGATGAGCACGGTGAAGTTATCGTACTTGGACCGACCGACGCCGGGGGCCTGGGCGGCGAGCGGCGTGTCGGTTTTTCCCTCGAACTCGTAGATGCGGAGCTCGGTCTGCCCGCGATTGCGCTCCCACTTGAACAGGGCGATCTCCGGGAATGGAACGTTGACCACCGGGACCTGGAAGGCGGGAATCCCGATGAAGGTGCGATCGCTGTCCGTGCCGTACACCGAGGCGAAGAGCTTCACCTTGACCTCGGGCCATTCGGAGACGGTGCGAACGCCGTGAGCCCGGAGCCACGTGGTGACGAACGCCTTGATGAAGTCCTGGTTCCCCGTCTGCACGAACACCTCGAGATTGACGCCGGGACCCTGGAGCTTCGTGACATCGAGCTGGGCGAGGGCCCGCTCCAGCGACCGGATGAGCAGCTGCTGGGTGACGCCCTCGGGTTTCGTGGGAGGGAGCTGGCCGGCCAGGGAGCAGCCCCCGGCGAGGAGACAGCCCATGAGGGCGAGCCTCACCCTCATCGAGCGAAGTCGGGCCGACGTGACCATGCTGTCCTTGGTATCACGGTGAGGGCGAGGAGGCACGCGGAAGCCCTAGGCCCGCACCGGCCCGCCCGCGCGCACGCGGGAGAGGAGCACCAGCCCGATCAGGAAGAAGCTGCCGATGGCGAGGATGCCCGCCCGCTGATTGCCGCCCGCGGCGTGCGAGATGCCTCCGAAGACGAGCGGCCCCATCACGGCCGCGCTCTTGCCACACAGCGAATAGAAACCGAAGAGCTCCGCCTCCATGCCGTCGGGGCAGAGGCGCGCCAGGAACGTCCGGCTGGCCGCCTGCACCGCGCCCAGTCCCGTTCCCGCCACCACGGCGAGCACCCAGAACTGGCCCGCCGTCTCCACGAAGTACGCCGTCACCACCACAATGGTCCACTGCACCAGGGTGAACATGACCACGCGCTTGGGGCCGAGGCGGTCGATAGGCTTGGCCCACGCCACGGCCCCGCCGAGCGCGGAGATCTGCACCACGATGTAGAGGACGATGAGCCGCTCCATGGGAAAGCCGAGGGTCTGCGCGGCAAAGATGGCCGAGAAGGCGACCACGGTATTGACGCCATCCTCGTAGAGGAAATAGGCGCCGAGGAAGCGGCGAAGGTCGCGGAGGGCGAGGATCCGGCGAGCGGTGACCACCACCTCCCGCGCGCCCTGCCGCGCCGCTTCCCACACTCCGAGGCGCCCGGGAGGAGGAGGGGGCAGGAAGAGAAAGGCGGGCATGGCGAAGACCGCGAAGAGGCCGGCCGTGCACAGGAAGGCGCCCGCGTACCGATGGGACCGCACGAAAGGCAGCGCGGTGAGGAGCGCGGCAATGGAGCCCGCATAGCCGACGGCGAATCCCCAGGCCGACACCCGACCCTGATGGGTGGGCGGGGCGAGATCGGGAAGGTAGGCGTTGTAGTAGACGAGGGCGCTCTCGTAGCCGAAATTCCCGATCACCCCGAGGAGGAAGCCCCAGTAGACCATGCCGGGCTGGACGGTGGCGAGGAGCGCGGTGGCCGTCACGGAGAGCGCGGTGAACCCGATGAAGAGCGGACGCCGTATGCCCGCGCGGTCGGCGAGGCCGCCCAGCAAGGGCGAGGTGAGAGCGACGGCGGCCATGGAGACGGAGATCACCCGTCCCCACCACAGATCGCCGAGGCCCGTCTCGTTGCCTACCACCGCCATCGCGTAGTACGCGGCGTAGATGGTGGCGAACACCACCGCGGCGAACGAGGAGTTGGCAAAATCGTAGAGCGTCCACGCCACGATGGCCCGCACGTTCACGAGGCGGCTCCGTCGAGAACCCGGCCCGGCACCTGCCGCAGCAGCTCCTGGAACTCGGCCATGATGGCGCGGCGCCGCTCGAGGAGATGGGAGCGGAGATCCCGATCCATGAGGACGGTGAGGAGCCCGCGCGTGTCGCGCCGCACCCGATCGAGCCGCTGCGTCCAGGACAGAGCGAAGAATCCCGTGGGGAGGAGGGAGAGCACGAAGACGGCGAGGAGCGCGCCGCCGCCCACCCGCCAGATCACCCATCCCCCGAGTAGCCAGCACAGCGGATAGACCACCAGTCCCACCGCCACCTTGTACGTCGACTCCACATCGGGCTCCGGGTTGAGGGCGCGCACCGCCACCGCGGTGAGCCCGTACGGCAGGATGTGGTTCACCAGCCCCCACAGGGCGAGGGGCAGCCCCAGCACGAGGGCGAGGCCCTGGCGCAGGGCGTACCGGAGGACGGCGCGGAGCTGATACCCCTGGGAGAGGTCGCGATCGGTCAGCCCCGTCCCTTCGAGCTCGCCCACGTATCGCTCCAGACGCTCGCGCAGCGCGGAGAGCCGGGCGGGCTCGAAGGCGGCGAGATACGCGTTGGCGCGGGCCGCGCGCTGGCGCCAGGTCGTGCGGGCCAAGGGATCGGCCGCGATCTCCGGCGCCTCCTCGCGCCAGATCGCCTCGGCGGCGAGGACGAGATCGAGGGTGTGCCGATCGCGCGCCTCCACGATGAGGCGCCGGAGCGCCGCTTCCAGGCGTGCGGTGAGCCGGCGCACCGCCTCTTCCTCGGGCAGCGCGTCGAAGTCTTCTGTGGGAACCGCCTCCCCCATCAGCACCACCGCCGACCCCACCCTGAACGTGGCCGGCTCGTGGAACATGAGTCCCACGGGCAAGAGGGTGGCGTGCCCACCGCGGCCGCCGCTCCCGCCGCTGCTCCCCAGGACGAGGCGCGCCGCTCCCGTGCGGAGCGGCATGAGCGCGGGCTCGGGCTGGCTCACGCCTTCGGGAAAGATCAGGAGAGCCTCGCCCTCGGCGAGCGCCCGGTGGGCCGCGCCGAACATGGCCTGGTTGTCCACGCGCCCCTTGCCTTCATCCTGGCGCCGGTGCACGGGGATGGCTCCGGCCAATCGGGCGAGCTGGCCGATGATCGGATAGCGGAAGAGCGGAGCCTTGGCGATGGGGCGTAGACGCCGGGGCAGAGTGGCGGCGAGGAGCAGGCCGTCCATGAGTCCCTGCTGGTGATTGGCGGCCACCACGAGCGGACCCGTGGCCGGCACGCGCTCGCGCCCGATCACCTCGACACGACGGTAGAAGAGACCGACGAGGAAGCGCGCGAATAGCCGGAAGAGCCGATAGCGGGCGGGCTCAGCCAAGAGCGGAGCGGACGGTATCGGCCGCGCTCACGAGGCGGTGGGCGGCGCCACGCGCTCCCGTCGGGCCGATCGCCCCGGGAAGGGCCCCGCGCCCACGGGAAAGTCGAAGGTCTCCATGCTCGCGCGCTCCACGCCCGCCATGACCAGCTTGGGAATATCCAGCCGGGCTTCCATGGCCGCGACCTCCTCCTGGGCGAGCCGGGTTCCCGGATGGGCGGGAACGAAGAGCGTGCAGCAGTCGGCGTCGGGCTCGTTGGAGATCTCGAGCGTGCCCAGCCGTCGCGCCTGGTCCGTGATCTCGAGCTTGTCCATGCCGATGAGGGGGCGGAGGATGGGCATCTCGGCCGCCTCGTCGATGCGCGCCATGTTGTGAAGGGTCTGGGAGGCGACCTGCCCCAGGCTCTCTCCCGTGACGAGAGCGAGGGCGCCCGACTGCCGCGCGAGGGCCTGGGCGATGCGCACCATGAGCCGCCGATACACGACCACGCGGGCCATGGGGCTGACCGAGAGCACGACCTCGCGCTGGATCTCGCCGAAGGGCACGAGGTAGAGACGCGAGAAGTACTGCCACTGGGTCAGACGGCCCACGAGCTCACGCACCTTGCCGATCGACGTGTCCGGGAGATAGGGCACGCTATGAAAGTGCACGAAGAGGACACGGCACCCGCGCTTCATCATGCGCCAGGCGGCCACCGGCGAGTCGATGCCCCCCGAGATGAGCGCGGTCACCGTTCCCCCCGAGCCCACGGGCAGGCCCCCCGGCCCCGGGCGCCGGTCGGGATAGACGAAGGCCTCGTGGGGCAGCACCTCCACGTGAATCTCCAGCGCGGCGTGGTGGAGATCCACCCGCGCCTCGGGACGCCGGCGCTGAACGTGGGCGCCCAGCTCGCGGTTGAGCTCGGTCGAGGTCATGGGGAAGGTCTTGAAGGCCCGGCGCGCCGTGATGCGGAACGACGGGAAGACCTGCCCTTCGATCACGTGGTCCACCGCGCGGGTGAGCGCCTCCAGCGACGAGCCCGTCCGCACGGCGAGGGCGGTGTTGGCGACGCCGCACACGCGGTCGAGCCGCTCGCGCACCGCCGCGGGCCTGGGGTGCCCGGCGAGGTCGAGCACGATGCGCCCGGGAAGCTGATGCACGGGAGCGGGACCGAGATCGCCCACCGCCCGCGCGAGATTCTCCTGGAGCCGGCGGAGAAACAGCGGACGGTTGCCGCGCTTGAGGCTGATCTCGTGGTAGTGGACGATGACGCAGGGCCGGAGAGCGGGATCGCTCACGCGTCGGCCTCCGGGGCGCGCGGATGCTTGGGGCGCCGCCGGTAGGTGGTCTTCGGCACCTCCACCTTGGGTGGCTTGCGCGGCATGGGCTTGCGAACGGTGGCGTGAACCGGCTTCTTGCGCTTCACCGAGTCAGTATATGCCACCCGGGAAGGTGTTGATGCCCGCGGGGCGTCCCGCCACTCGATACATCTTCACTCCGCCCCACGCGCTGGGAGCGAGCCCGTCGTGGAGGGCCCAGCTCCGGCCCCGCACGGTATCCGCGGCGGCGGGGAGGCGGAATGGAGACGAGCTGTCGAGCCCCGCGGCGAGCGGGCCATCCGCGGCGAAGCCGTCGTGTATCGCCTCCATCACCTCGCGGCCCAGGAGATAGCCGCAGCCGTGGCGCTCGTAGAGGATGGCCGAGTGATAGAAGAGGGGCTCGATCAGATAGAGCTCCGTGCCCATGAGCCGGCAGAATCCGTCCATGGCCTCGAGCACCTTGGGGAGCATGGTGAGGCCGCGCCTCACCTGCCCCGGGGCGAGCCCGTCGTTCCGGGCGCGGATCTCCTCGTCCACGTTGCGCGACACGGTGCCGAAGAGGGTGTCGCGGCCTTCGGGATCGCGATCGATGCCGTAGCGCGCGGACCGCGGGTTGGTGATCTGCACGAAGGCGAGGGCGGGCACGGAGCGGGCCGACATCTCGACGTCCACGAGGAGGGCGGGATCGCGGTCCTCGGTGGAGGAGCGCACCTCGACGCGCGCCCACGGCTTGTCGGCGGGGGCGGTGATGCGCACGAGTCGCGTGCCCTCGGGACCCTTGAGGGTCTGCGGATCGATGGCGAAGCGGCTGAGCAGGTCGTCGGGGACGAGGCGCGCGTACAGTCCCTCCGCCATCTCCCGCGGGAGCTGGTTGATCTCCTGGATCGAGGACACCCCCACACCGCCCGCCCGCGCGTCCACGCTACCGGCTCGCCTTCGCGGATGCCCAGGCACGCGCGCGCGCCAGCTCCTCGGGCGTGTTCACGTTGGAGAACACCACCGCGGGGTCGGCGAGCCTCGCCACCTCCTCCTCGGCGATGGTGAGCACCCGCACCTCGTCGAAGAAGCCGGTGATCTTGAGCTGACCGGACCGGAGGCGCCGCTCCATGGGGGCGAGACAGGCGCGCGCGTAGCAGGCGTGGAGTGTCTCGTAGTGTGGCCCAGTGCGCGGCACCACCACGTCGGCCTCATGGGCGCGCGCGGTGACGAGGCGGGCCACCGCCGCGGACAGAAACGGCATGTCGCAGGCCACGGTGAAGGCGGCGTCTCCCCGCGCCGCCTCGAGACCGGAATAGATGCCGCCGAGGGAGCCGCTGTCGGGGAAGACATCGCGCACCATGGCGAGGCCCATCCACGCGTAGAGCTCCGGAGTGTTGGTGACAAGGAGGAGATCGTCGGTCACCTGTTCCAGCACATCGGCCACGCGCTCGATGATGCGGCGCCCGCCCACCTCCATCAGGGCCTTGGGCTCGCCCCCCATGCGCGTGCTGCGGCCGCCCGCCTGGATGACCCCGGTGAGCTTCACGTTCGCTCGACGGCCCGGCGGCCGATATCGCGCCTGAACTGCATGCCCGCGAAGCGGATGCGCTCCACGCCGGCATAGGCGGCGGCAACGGCGGAGCGAACGTCGGCGCCGTGGGCCTGCACGCCGAGCACCCGGCCGCCCGCGGTGACCAGGCGCTCGTCTCGCCTGGCCGTGCCTGCGTGGAATACATTGATCCCCCCGGGCAGGCCGCCCTCGGCGTCGAGCCCGGTGATCTCGTCTCCGCTCCGCGCCGGGCCTGGATAGCCATGGGAGGCGAGGACGACGCAGACCGATGACCCGGGACGCCAGCGAAGTGACGCAGGGAGCCCGCGCCCGTGGGCCGCCGCCGCGAAGATGGGAAGGATGTCCTCGTCGAGGAGAGGCAGGATGGCCTGGCATTCCGGATCGCCGAAGCGGCAGTTGAACTCGACCACGCGCGGCCCGTCCTTGGTGATCATGATCTGGATGAAGAGCACGCCGGTATACGGCGCGCCCTCCCTCGCCATGGCCGCGAGCACGGGGGCGGCGATCTCCTCCATCACTCGCCGGCTGAGCGCTTCATCCAGGGCAGGCACGGGCGCGTACACGCCCATGCCGCCCGTCATCGGGCCACGGTCGTCGTCGAAGACGGTCTTGTGATCCTGCCCGGGCAGCAGAGGCAGGACGCTCCTCCCGTCGCAGATCACGAAGCACGAGGCCTCTTCGCCCTCCATGAACTCCTCGATGACTATGAGACGCCCCGCCGCCCCGAACGCCCCCTCCTCGAGGCAGACCCGCACCGCGTCGTCCG
>DASYQB010000116.1:0-2396 GCA_036005985.1 Candidatus Methylomirabilota bacterium
CCACGTGCTCACCGAGAACGTCGGCATCATGAGCTACGTGGCCGGCGGCAATCCGAAGGCGGGCCTCTGGCCGAAGGAAACCTGGGACCAGGCGAAGCTCCTCTCCAGCATGGCGTGGCTCTCCAACACCGTGCATCCCGCTTTCGGGCGCTACTTCCGCGCCGAGCGCTTCGCCGCCACGCCCGAGGGCGTCGCGGAAGTGAAGGCCAACGCGCGCGCGACTTACGAGTCCTGCCTGAAGGAGATCGACAGCCTGCTGGAGGGACGCAAGTGGTCGATCGGCAACCACTACACGGTCCTCGACGGCTATCTCCTCGTGTTCTACCGCTGGGGCAACCGCACCAAGATCGGCGACGTGAGGTCGCTGAAGAACTATTCCGCGCTGATGGATCGCGTGATGGCGCGCCCGGCGGTGAAGAAGGTGATGGCGGACGAGGGAATAACGCTGGACTGAAAATCGCCCTCTCCCTTAGGAGAGGGTAGGGGAGAGGGTCACACGGCGTGCGTGAATTCGATCACCTGGTCATCGCGGCGCGAACGCTGGAAGAAGGCGCGGCATGGGTCGAGGCGCGCCTCGGCGTCCCGATGGCCGTTGGCGGAAAGCATGAGGTCATGGGCACGCACAACCGCCTCCTGTCGCTCGGGCCCGGCCGCTTCCTCGAGGTGATCTCGATCGACCCCGAGGCCCCGCCGCCCGCACGGGCGCGCTGGTTCGAGCTCGACACCCCGGAGATGAAACGGCGTGTTGCGAAGGAGCCCGCATTGGTGCATTGGGTCGAGCGCACCGACGACCTGGAGGCGGAGCTCGCCGCCTATCCGGAGCGGGTGGAGATCCTCTGCCTGCAGCGCGGCCCCTACCGCTGGCGCATGGGCGTGCCCCGCGACGGGCGCTTCCCCGCAACAGGGAAAGTGGCGACTCTCATCCAGTGGGAGGGTGGCTTGCATCCCGCGGATCGCCTCCCCGTCTCGGGCTGCGAAATGGTGCATTTCACGCCCGGCGAGCGGCCAAGTGCGACCTTTCGCACGCCCGGCGGAACACGTACGATCTGAAATTCTCCCTCTCCCCGGGGGTCGCCCCCTCGGGGACAGCAATCGAATGGCAGAGGGTTGGGGTGAGGGTCGGGAATACCTCGAGCGCCCGGATGTTCACGCAGTATTAGCGAAGGCTGATGGACTACAACTTAATCATCCCGTTCATACCCAACCTGCGCCGCTATGCGCGCGCGTTGGTGGGCGACCGGGATGGCGCCGACGACCTCGTGCAGGACACGCTCGAGCGAGCCGTGCGCAAGTTCCACCTGTGGCGTCCGGGAGACCTTCGCGCCTGGCTCTTCTCGATCATGCACAACGTATTCGTGAACCAGTTGAAGGCGCGCAAGATCCACCCCGAGGTGGAGATCGACGAGGCGATGATCGCCGCGCGCATCCCCGGGGCGGACCGCCTCGACGTGCTCGACCTGCAGCGCGCCCTCCTCACGCTCGCGCCGGAGCAGCGCGAGGTGGTGCTCCTCATCGCGCTCGAGGACATGACCTACGCCGACGTGAGCCGGGCGCTCGGCATTCCCATCGGCACCGTGATGTCGCGCCTCTCCCGCGGCCGGGAGAAGCTGCGCAAGGTGATGGACGGCGACCCCACCCGCAGCGGACTGAGGGTGGTGCAATGACCGAAGAGGAAGACCGCGTGGCTCACGCGGACCAGAACGCGCTCCTGAAAAGGGCGTTCGACCCGGTCCTCACCGAGCCGATCCCGGCGCGCATGTACCTGAAGCGCCCGCCGTGGCTCGACTACGCCCGCGCCGCGGCGTTTATCGCCGTCGGCATCGCGATCGGCCTGTCGGTGCCCTGGATGAGGCCGGTGCCGCCCGCTCCGGTGGTACAGCAGACGATCATGCCGCTGCCCTCGCGCGCCGCGCGGGCGCACCTGGTCTACTCGCCCGAGGTCCGCCACCCGGTGGAGGTCGACGCCAAGGAGCAGGACCACCTCGTGAAGTGGCTCTCCAAGCGGCTGGGAATGCCGCTCAAGATCCCGGTCCTGAATACGGAAGGATTCGAGCTCCTCGGCGGGCGCCTCCTCCCCGGCCAGGATGGTCCCGTCGCCCAGTTCATGTACCAGGAGGCGAGCGGCAAGCGCCTCACGCTCTACGTGACCAAGCCCCATCGCGGCGACAACACCACGGCCTTCCGATTCGCGCAGGAGGGGCCGGTGTCGGTGTTCTACTGGATGGACAAGGACCTGGGGTACGCCATCTCCGGCGAGATCGACAAGCCGGCCCTGTCGCGCGTCGCCAACCTGGTCTACAAGCAGCTCGAACCTTAGTCTCCGGCAGCTTCAAGACTCGGTTGCCCAACGGAGAAGGCGAGCTCGTTCGACCCGGGCAAGTACCTCTGCGGAAATT
>DASYQB010000117.1:0-1935 GCA_036005985.1 Candidatus Methylomirabilota bacterium
GAAGTCGCCGATGATGATGACGACCTGATGGCCGAGCTCCTGGAAATCACGCAGCTTCTGCAGCACCACGGTGTGCCCGAGGTGGAGATCAGGAGCGGTTGGGTCGAGCCCCAGCTTGACCTTGAGGGGGCTTCCCGTGCGAAGTGAGCGTTCGAGCTTGGCCCGCAGCTCCGCCTCTACCTCGATGGCGGCGGCTCCGCGGCGTATGCGCGCCAGCTGTGCGTCGATCGAGGGGCTGGTCGGGTTCACGCGCGTATAATAGCAATCCATGGCTCGCGAGCCGCGAGGGAAACAGGCCCCCCGATCCCCCAAGCGTCGTCGCCGCTGGCTGCGTTGGATCGTCGTGCCCCTCGTGGTCGTGCTCGCGGTGGGCGTCCTCGCCGCCGGCGTCTCTGCTTTCTGGGTGCTCAGCATTCTTCCCCGCTCCCTGCCCTCCGTTACCCAGCTGGAGAGCTTCGAGCCAAGCGTGGGCTCCAGGGTCTACGACGAGAACGACGAGCAGATCACCGAATTCCACGTCGAGCGCCGCATCTTCGTGCCGCTCGCCCAGATGCCGCCGGCCCTCAAGCAGGCGGTCATCGCCACCGAGGACGCACGCTTCTACTCCCACTTCGGCGTCGATCCCATGGGCATCGCGCGCGCGGTGTACCAGAACTTCCGGCGCGGCCGCATCGTGGAGGGTGGCAGCACCATCACCCAACAGCTCGCCAAGGTGCTCTTCCTCACACCCGATCGAAGCCTCGACCGCAAGCTCAAGGAAGCGGTACTCGCCGTCGAGCTCGAGCGCCGCTATTCGAAGGACCGTATCCTCGAGATGTACCTCAACCAGATCTATTTCGGCCACGGAGCCTTCGGGGTGGAGGCGGCCGCGCGAACCTTCTTCGGCAAAGGAGTGGGCGAGCTTTCTCCCGCGGAGTGCGCGCTGCTCGCCGGGCTGCCCAAAGCGCCCGCGACCTATTCGCCCTTCGAGCATCCGAGCGCGGCCCTCCGGCGGCGCGCCACCGTCATTTTCCGGATGGTGGAGACGGGTGCCCTCAAGCCCGAGCAGGCCACTCGCATGTCGGCGACCGCTCTCGACCTCGTGCCGCCTGAGCGGCGGCGCACGACCGGGCAGTACTACCTCGAGTACGTGCAGCAATACCTCGAGGGGCAGTACGGCGCCGACCTCGTCTTCAAGGGCGGACTGCACGTATACACCACGCTCGCTCCCAGCCTGCAGCTCAAGGCCGAGGCGGCCCTTCGCGAAGGCCTCCGCGCCCTCGAGACACGCCGGGCCACCGTCGCCGCCGCCAAGGATGCCCCGGCGCCCGACCGGCCCGAAGGCGCCCTCCTCACCCTCGAGCCGGAGACCGGGTACATCCGCGCCATGGTCGGCGGCTACGATTTCTTCAAGAGCGAGTTCAACCGCGCCGTGCAGGCGCATCGTCAGCCCGGATCGGCCTTCAAGCCGTTCGTGTACATGGCCGCCCTCGAGTCGGGGCAGACGCCGGCGAGCATCGTGGACGATTCGCCCATCCAGTACCCGATGGGCGGCAACGGGAAGATATGGAAGCCCGACAACTACGACCGGAAGTTTCGCGGCCCCATCACCTATCAGCAGGCCCTCGAGGAGTCCATCAACGTCGCCGCCATCAAAGTCCAGGAGCGAACGGGGATACGGCGCACGGTGGATATCGCGCGCCGCTTGGGGGTGGAGAGTCCCCTACAGGAGAATCTCTCGATCGCCCTCGGCACGTCCGACCTGACCCTCCTCGAGCTGACCTCGGCCTACGCCGCTCTCGCCAATGGTGGGGCATGGGTCAGGCCCACGGCCATTCGTTATGTGCTCGATGCGCAGCGCAAGCTGCTCGAGGAGAATGTGCCCCAGGCGCGCCAGGCTCTGCCGCCCGATCTCGCCTACGTCATCACCCACATGATGAAGGGCACGGTGGAGCG
>DASYQB010000118.1:0-8090 GCA_036005985.1 Candidatus Methylomirabilota bacterium
GCCCGCGCCCTCGCTGCCCGTAAGCGTGGCAGCCACGATGCGTGGATCCGCGATGAGCGCGGCCACCGGTCCCGACTCGATCAATGCCGTGGCAAACAGGCCCTCGGGGAAGCCGGCTTCCCGAAAGACCTTCTCGATGGCCAGGGCGCACCGAGGCACATTCGAGGCGTGCTTGAGAATCCCGGCATTGCCCGCCATGAGGGCGGGCGCGGCGAAGCGGAAGACCTGCCAGTACGGAAAGTTCCACGGCATGACGGCAAGGACGACCCCCAGCGGATCGAAGCGGACATAGCTCTTCGACGCGTCCGTCTCGCGCGGCTGCTCGGCGAGGAATGCCTCCGCGTGCTCCGCGTAGAAGTCGCAGGTCAGCGCGCACTTCTCTACCTCCGCCTCGGCCTGGACAATGGGCTTGCCCATCTCGAGGGTCATGGTGAGGGCGTGGGACGCCATGTCTTTCCGGAGGAGGCGCGCTGCCTCCCGCATGCGCTCGGCTCTCGCCGCGAAGGGCACGGTTCTCCACGCGAGGAAAGCGGCGTGGGCCCGCGCCACGATGCGCTCGAGCTGCTCGGGTGAGGTCGGGGTGAACGTCTCGAGTACTTCCCCGGTCGCGGGATTCACCGATTGAATGCTCATGGTCTCTCCCTTCCTCTTCTCACTCTACGGCGGCGCCGGAACCTGTCAACCGTCACCAAAGGCGTAGGTGGCGCGGCCTGCCAGGTCCCGAAAGCCGATGGGCTATAGGAGGTGTGGGCGCGGCGCCGGACTACCAGCGCGAGAGCCGTCTGGCCACCCAGCGCCACGTCATGTCACCACCGCGCTCGCGGGCCAGCTCGTCGAGCACGCCGTAGGCGGCGCTTCTCGCTTCGGGAAACCAGCGGGCGCTCTCGCCGCCGTGGCCCCGCACCGCCTCCAGAGTCGCCCGGCAGACGGTTTCGACCAGCTCATCCGGTGCGTCCAGCTCGCGCACGAGGCGACAGGCCGCGCGCACCATCGCCTCCACGGCATCGCTTACCTCGCGCGCGCCCAGCGGCCCCCGCTCGATGCGGACCGAGATCAGCTCGCGCACAGTGAGGTGAATGCCGCGCTCGGGCACCCCCGCCCGCAGGAGCCCTGCCAACTCCGCGGCCATGGCGTCTTCGAAGGGCCTCACGCCACGGGCTCCACCCGGAGCGCGTCGCCGGCCGCGTCCACCCGCACCGTCGAGCCGTCACGGAGCTTGCCGGCCACGATCAACCGCGCCACCGGTGTCTCGACCTCCCGCTGGATCACGCGCTTGAGCGGGCGCGCTCCGAAGATGGGGTCGTAGCCGATGCGGGCGAGGTGGGCCCGGGCTCCCTCCGAGATCTCGATGGTGATGCGGCGCTCCCCGAGCCGCCGCCGGAGGCCTTCGAGCTGGATATCCACGATCTTCGCGAGCTCTGCTTCCGTGAGAGCCCGGAAGACCACGATCTCGTCCACCCGGTTCAGGAACTCCGGCCGGAACTGGCGTCGCAGCGCCTCGAGCACCTGCTCGCGCATCCGCTGATAGCTCCGCTCGTCGGCGTCCCGCATCTCGAGGATGAGGTGGCTGCCGATGTTGGAAGTCATGATGATCACGGTGTTCTTGAAGTTGACGGTACGGCCCTGCCCGTCGGTGAGCCGGCCGTCGTCGAGCACCTGAAGGAGCACGTTGAAGACGTCCGGATGCGCCTTCTCGATCTCGTCGAGGAGGACGACCGAGTAGGGCTTGCGCCGCACCGCCTCCGTGAGCTGGCCGCCCTCTTCATAGCCGATATAGCCGGGGGGAGCGCCGATGAGCCGCGCCACCGTGTGCTTCTCCATGTACTCCGACATGTCGAGGCGCACGATATTGTCCTCGTTGTCGAAGAGGGTGGCGGCGAGGGCTCGCGCCAGCTCCGTCTTGCCCACGCCGGTGGGGCCGAGGAAGAGGAAGGAGCCGATGGGGCGCTTGGGATCCTTGATGCCGGCCCGGGCGCGCACCACCGCGTCGGCCACCGCCCGGACGGCTTCGTCCTGTCCCACCACACGCTCGTGCAGCTCTTCCTCGAGACGGAGGAGCTTCTGCATCTCCCCTTCCATCAGCTTCGAGACGGGAATGCCCGTCCACCGGGAGACGACCTCGGCGATGTCCTCTTCGTCCACCTCTTCCTTGATGAGCCGCCGGCCTCCCGTGGCCTGGGCGCGCGTCTCCTCTTCCTTGAGTTCCCGCTCGAGGGTGGCAAGGGTCCCGTACTGCAGCTCGGCCACGCGGTTCAGGTCGTAGGCGCGAGTGGCTTTCTCGATCTCGACCTTCACTTCCTCGATGCGCTTGCGCAGCTGCCGCGGCCGCTCGATGGCCGTCTTCTCGCGCTCCCACTGCTCGCGGAGCGTCTTGGCTTCGGCCTGCAGGCGGCCGAGCTCCTCCTCGAGCTTGGCGAGGCGGTCGCGGGAGGCCGCATCGGTCTCCTTCTTGAGAGCCTCCCGCTCGATCTCGAGTTGGAGAATGCGCCGCGTGATCTCGTCCAGCTCCGCGGGCATCGAGTCGATCTCCGTCCGGAGCCGCGCCGCCGCCTCGTCCACGAGATCGATGGCCTTGTCGGGAAGGAACCGGTCGGCGATGTAGCGGTCGGAGAGCACGGCGGCCGCCACCAGGGCCGAGTCCTTGATGCGGACGCCGTGATGGACCTCGTAGCGCTCCCGCAGCCCGCGCAGGATGGAGATCGTGTCCTCCACCGTCGGCTGGTCCACCATGACGGGCTGGAACCGGCGCTCCAGCGCCGCATCCTTCTCGATGTGCTTCTTGTACTCGTCAAGGGTCGTCGCGCCGATGCAGTGCAGCTCCCCCCGGGCGAGGGCGGGCTTGAGGAGATTGCTGGCGTCCATGGCTCCCTCGGCCGCCCCCGCCCCCACCACCGTGTGCAGCTCATCGATGAAGAGAATCACCTCGCCCTGCGCGTCCTGGACGGCTTTGAGCACGGCCTTGAGACGTTCCTCGAACTCTCCACGGTACTTCGCCCCCGCCACCAGCGCGCCCATGTCGAGGGTGACGACACGCTTCCCCTTGAGCCCTTCCGGCACGTCGCCTCGGACGATGCGCTGGGCCAGCCCCTCCACGATGGCCGTCTTGCCCACCCCGGGGGATCCGATCAGCACGGGATTGTTCTTGGTGCGGCGCGAGAGGATCTGGATGACACGACGAATCTCCTCGTCGCGGCCGATCACGGGATCGAGCTTGCCCTGCTGGGCGAGCGCCGTGAGATCCCGGCCGTACTTCTCGAGCGCTTCGTAGGTTCCCTCGGGGGTGGGACTCGTGACCCGCTGTCCGCCCCTGACCGCCGCCAGCGCTTCGAGCATCTTCTCCCGGGTGAGCCCGGCAGAGCGGAGCGCTTCGGCCACCGGACCGTCCTTGATCGAAGCGAGCGCGAGGAGAAGGTGCTCGACGCTCACGTACTCGTCCTTCATGCTCTGCGCTTCTGCCTCGGCCTTGGTCAGGACCTCGTTCACCCGAGGCGAGATATAGATCTGGCCCGGCTGAGCGCCCGGTCCGGAGACGCGGGGCAAGCGCCCGAGGGCCTGCTTCAAGCGCTGGAGGAGTGTGGCGGGGCTCGCCCCCGCTTTCTCCACCACGCGCGAGGCGACACCGCCGTCCTGCTCGAGGAGGGCCACGGCCAGGTGCTCGGCCTCGATCTGGGAATGGCCCTGGCGTTGCGCCTGGGTCTGCGCGTCCCGCATCACGTCCTGGGCCTTCTCGGTCAGCCGGTTAGGATCCATGTTCCTCTCTCCTTGTCGATCAGGTCCGCCGACTCAGGGCGCGCCCCGGAGGCGCCGCAACTCCGTCTCCATGCGATCCACTTGCTCGAGCAGGTCGATGATGATGGCGGCGCCGGTGAGATTCACACCGACGTCGTGATGAAGCCGAAGCATCCGCTTGAGCCGTGTCGCCATGCCCGCGGCAAACTCGCCGGGCCCGGGCGCGGCCGGCTCCACCAGTCCGAGACGGATCAGGCGCGAGAGCATGGCCGGGCTGATGCCCACGGCCGCCGCGAGCTCCCCGCGCGAGAGCCACATCTCGCCGGCAGACGACCCGCTCACCATCGATGCCCGGAGGGTGCTCCGCGACCTCGTCGCCATGCTTCTACCCTCCCGCCGGCCGGTCGGCCGGCACGGCGGCGCTACGTCGGAGCGCCTCGTAGGCTTCCCGCTCCGCCGGGCTCGGCCGCTCCGGCACCACGATCCGCACCACCGCGTAGAGATCGCCGCGGCTGCTGTCGCCGCGGGGGAGCCCGCGGCCGCGGAGCCGAAGACGCCGGCCATTCTGGGTGCCCGCCGGCACGGTGAGAGTGACCGGCCCTTCGGGCGTGTCCACTCGCACCTCGGTTCCCAGCACCGCCTGCCAGGGCCACAGCGGCAGGTCCATCTCGATGTCGTCGCCGACCACGCGATAGCGCGGATGGGGGACGAGGTGCAGGTGGAGGAAGAGATCTCCCGGCGGCCCACCGTTCACGCCACGGCCCCCCTGCCCGGCCAGCCGCAGGACAACGCCGTCGCGCACGCCGAGCGGAATCTCGACATCGACCGCCCGACCCTCGGCGAGCTGGATCCGCCGCTTGCCGCCGCGCAGGAGATCATCCAGGGACACCGGCAGCTCCGCCTCGATGTCGGACCCGGGCATGGTGACGCGGACACTGCCGCCGCGCGTGGCGCGACCGCTGGGCTGGCCGAAGATGGAGGCGAAGAAATCGCTGAAATCGCCGAGGTCCTCGGGAGAAATTCCCTCGGCGCTGCGGCCGGTGGCTCCAGGAGGTGGCGTGAAGTCCATGCCGTTCTTCCAGTTCGCGCCGAGGGCGTCGTACTTGGCCCGCTTGTCGGGATCGCTCAGGACCTCGTAGGCCTCGTTGATCTCCTTGAAGCGCTCGGCCGCCCGCGGGCGCTCGGCCGCGGGCTGGAGGTCGGGGTGGTGCTTCCGCGCGAGCTGGCGGTACACGCGCTTGATCTCCGCGGCGGGCGCCGAGCGCGGAACGCCCAGCACCTCGTAGTAGTCCCGGAATTTTACCGCCACCGGCCGGCGGGCTCCTCGAGAGCGAGGCGATCGAGCGAGTAGGCGCCTGTTCCCGCAAATGCCGCCAAGAGGGCGGCGGTAATCAACGGCAGCTCGATCCCGTTGGACGAGGCGAAGGACCCGAAGAACGCCCCTGTACCCCTGGGACCGTGACCGCCGAACCAACCGAAGAGCTTCTGCGCGCCATGCGCACCAATGGCCGGTCCCAGGATGACCCGAGCGATCAGGATGCCTGGATCCATCGCCTATCCCCTTTACCGATCCGCCTGTCGCCCGTGATCACGGTTTCTTGTCGTCCGCGTCCTTGAACTCGGCGTCCACCACGTCCCCGGCCTGCGGACCTTTCGGGCTTCCATTGGTGGCGCTCCCGCCCGTGCCCCCCGTGTTGGAAGAGGTCTGGCGGTATGCGGCTTCGGCCAGCGCGCGCGAGGCCTGGGTCAGGTTCTCCTCCGCCCGACGTAGGCGCTCGCTGTCCTCGCCTTTGAGCGCCTCGCGCGCCTCGTTCAACGCCTGCTCGATCGGCTGCCGCTCGGAATCCGACAGCTTCGCGCCGTGCTCCATGAGGCTGCGCTCCGTCGTGTACACGAGCGAGTCCACCTGGTTGCGCTGCTCGATCTCCTGCCGGCGCCTCGCATCGTCGCTGGCATGCGCCTCGGCTTCCTTCACCATTCGCTCGACCTCGCTCTTGTCGAGTCCCGAGGACGCGGTGATGGTGATCTGCTGCTGCTTGCCCGTGGCCATGTCCTTGGCGGACACGTTGAGGATGCCGTTGGCGTCGATGTCGAATCCCACCTCGACCTGGGGGAGTCCGCGCGGCGCGGGGGCGATCCCGTCCAGGCGGAATCGGCCCAGGGTCCGGTTGTCGCGCGCCAGCGGCCGCTCTCCCTGGAGCACGTGGACGTCCACCGAGGGCTGGTTGTCGGCGGCCGTGCTGAAGATTTCGCTCTTCTTCGTAGGGATGGTCGTGTTGCGCGGAATGAGCGTGGTGGTGACTCCGCCCAGCGTCTCTACTCCGAGCGACAGTGGCGTGACGTCGAGAAGCACCACGTCCTTGACCTCGCCCGCCAGCACCCCGCCCTGGATGGCCGCGCCCACCGCCACCACCTCGTCGGGGTTGACGCCCTTGTTGGGCTCCTTGCCGAAGAGCTGCTTGGCGAGCTCCTGCACTCTCGGCATGCGCGTCTGCCCGCCGACCAGAATGGCTTCGTTGATGTCGGCCGCGGTGACGCCCGCATCCTTCATGGCCTGCCGACAGGGCTCGACGGTGCGCTCGATCAGGTCAGCCACCAGCGACTCGAGCTTCGCGCGGGTGAGCGTCATGACGAGGTGCTTGGGTCCGGTGGCATCCGCGGTGATGAAGGGCAGGTTGACCTCGGTCTGGATAGTCGAGCTGAGCTCGATCTTGGCCTTCTCGGCCGCCTCCTTGAGCCGTTGCAGGGCCATGCGGTCGCGTCGCAGATCGATGCCCTGCTCCTTGCGGAATTCCTCGCCGATCCAGTCGATGACGCGCTGGTCGAAGTCGTCACCGCCCAGATGGGTGTCGCCGTTGGTCGCCTTCACCTCGAAGACGCCCTGGCCGAGCTCGAGGATGGAGATGTCGAAGGTGCCGCCGCCCAGGTCGTAGACGGCGATGATCTCGTCCTTCTTCTTGTCGAGACCGTAGGCGAGCGCGGCCGCGGTGGGCTCGTTGATGATACGGAGCACCTCGAGGCCGGCGATCTTCCCCGCGTCCTTGGTCGCCTGGCGCTGGCTGTCGTTGAAATAGGCGGGGACGGTGATGACGGCCTGGGTCACCTTCTCACCCAGGTGACCCTCGGCCGCCTCCTTGAGCTTGCGCAAGATCATCGCCGAGATCTCGGGCGGCGAGTACTGCTTGCCCCGGATCTCGATCCGGACGTCGCCGTTGGAGGCTTTCACCACCTTGTAGGGGACGAGCTTCACTTCCTGCTGCACTTCCTCGTAGCGCCGCCCCATGAAGCGCTTGATCGAGAAGATGGTGTTTTCCGGGTTCGTGATGGATTGGCGCTTGGCGACCTGGCCCACCAGGACCTCGCCTTCCTTCGTGAACGCGACCACCGAAGGCGTGAGGCGGCTGCCTTCCTGGTTAGGCACGACGAGAGGGCTGCCCCCCTCCATGACTGCGACGACCGAGTTGGTGGTGCCGAGGTCGATGCCTATCACCTTCCCCATGCTGTTCTCCTTGTGCAGGCTGCCGACCCGGGTCCCGGGGTCACAGCCCGCCCGGAAGCGTGGTCTCCTTGTGATGGTCCGCGTGTCGCGGCTCCCCGCTGCGGAGCCGGGACACGGCCCCAGTTACTCAATGCTTAGCTGCTCAATGCTTATCCGTAGCTATGATCGACCTCGCGACGGCCGAACGGGTCCCTACCGGCATATTTCCGCAAGAACGCGAAACTCTTCCCCATTGCTCGATCCGGTGAGGCGACTCCGAGGCAGGCTTCCATGTGCCAGGTCCTCTGACCGATGACCGGTACCAGTTGGTCAGTGCGGCCGAATCGACGCCGCTCCATATCGGTCCTCCGCTTGTGCCTCAGGTGATGAGGGGCTGCAATCGCCGCGCGATCTCGCTCTTGGGTTGGACACCGACGATGCGATCCACCTCCCGGCCGCCCTTGAACACGAGGAGGGTGGGAATGCTCTGGAGCCCAAAGCGCGCGGCGGTCGCTGGGTTCTCGTCCACGTTGAGCTTGGCCACCCAGAGTCGGCCCGCCAGCTCCCCGGCCAGCTCGTCGATGACGGGCGCGATCATCCGGCATGGCCCGCACCAGGCCGCCCACGCGTCGACGAGCACGGGCAGCGGCGAGCGCTCGACGTCGGCGGCGAATGAGGCATCCGTGACGGCAATCGGCTTCGTCTCGATGGGCAAGGGCGCCTTGCACCGGCCGCACACGGGCGCGAGCCCGCTCGCGATCTTGTCCCGCGGCACCCGATTGCCCACGCCACAGGCGGGGCAACGAATGACGATGGGGTCGGTCATCACGGTCATGTCACGATCCTCCCGCATTGACGGTGACAGGCACGCCGTCGGGATTCC
>DASYQB010000119.1:0-16293 GCA_036005985.1 Candidatus Methylomirabilota bacterium
TCCCCCTCGTTGGGTGTGCGCCTGAGCCCCTCGCGCAGCACCTGCTCCGCTTCCGCGTTTCGCCCCACCGCGTTGTAGAGGGCGACCAGGTTGGCCCGCGCCGGACCGAAGTACGGATCCATGCGGAGCGAGGTTAGATACTCGGCCTCCGCGAGATCGCGCTTGCCCTGGCTCGCGTAGAGCACGGCCAGGTTGAGATGACTGGCCGGCATGTCGGCCATCGCCTTCTGCGCCTCCACGAACTCGGCGATGGCCGCGTCGAGGGCTGCGCGCTGCTCCCCCTCGAAGCGGTCCGCGGGCACCGAGGCGAGGACGCGCGCCGCCTCGATGCGCACCGCGCGCAGCTTGTCCCTGAGCAGAGGCGCCACCGCGTTGACCCGCTCGGAGGGAGGCGCGCCCTCGAGGGCGGCCACCGCGGCCACCCGCACCGCGGGGTCTGCATCTCCCAGGGAAGCGATCAGAACGTCGAAGCCCTGATTTCCATAGCCTCTGAGTAGGCCGAGGGCGGTGGCGCGGACGATGGCGGGAATGTCACGGTCGCCGGCCACCGCGATGATGGCGGGGGCGGCGTCACGGGCCCCCGCCCTCCCCGCCGCCACCGCGAGCGGCCACTCGAGTCCTTTCGGCCGCTCCGGGCCGTACCATTTCAAGATGGTCGCGGCGGCCCATTCGGCGGTGCGATCGCGGTGGCACCCCGTGCAGGCATTCGGCGTCCCGATCTTGACCGAGAGATCGGGCCGGGGCGGTCGCAGGGTATGGTCTCGCCGCGCGTCCACGATCATGTAGTCCCGGGTGGGCATGTGGCAGCTGACGCACTGAGCGCCAGGCGAGCCGGCCTTGTGGAAGTGATGGACGGGCGCGTCGTAGACTTTGTGGGCAAGAGTGGGAAAGCGGGGATTCGCCTCGGGCCGGTGGCACTGGGTGCACACCGCGTTGCCCTCGGCCTTGATCTTGCCGCTATGCGGATTGTGGCAGTCGCTGCAGCGCACCCCGCGCTGATACATCTTGCTCTGGCGGAAGGAGCCGTACTCGTACACCTCGTCGAGCTGCTGCCCGTCGGCGTGGTAGAGGCCGGCACGGAGCGCCTCGGGCCGGAACGTGTCGTAGAGGGGGCGGCCCGGATGCTCGCCGGCCGCGATGCGGGACCGGCGGGAGTGGCAGGACGCGCACGCATCCACCTCGTAGCGCGAGTCGTTGCCCTTGAAGCCGACCACGAGACCGGTGGCCGCGCCGCGTCCTCCCGCGCGGGCCCACGTGACGTGGTCGCCGCCGGGGCCGTGGCAGGACTGGCAGCCCACGTTGATCTCCTTCCAGGCGCTCCGGTACGTGTCGGCCGTCGCGTCATAGCCCTTCTGGAAATCCGTGGTGTGGCACTCCGCGCACATCAGGTTCGCGTTCTGGAAGCGTCCCGTCCAGTGCAAGGGATCGTCGGGGGCGATCCGCTCTCCCGGGTACAGCGAGAACCAGCGCTTCTTGCCCACATCCCAGGCGATGGTCAGGCTCTGGAGACGCCCCCCGGGAAACTCCACGAAGTATTGCTGGAGGGGGGCCACCCCGAAGGTGTACTTGATCCCGAAGTCCGCCGGCTTGCCGTCCGCCCCTTCGGTATGAACGAAGAACTTGCCATCGCGGGAGAAGAAGCGCGAGGCGACGCCGTGCTGGCTGAAGGTGGCGCCGCGGAAATCGCCGAGCACGGTGTCGGCGGTGGCGGGCTGCATCGCCCGCTGGTGATGCGATCCCTGCCACTCGCGAGCCTCCTTGCCATGACATTCCGCGCACGATCCGTCGCCCACATAGGCGACCGCCTTGCCCTCCCCCCGCGGATACGACGATGGATGAAGGAGCACCTTCCATCCCAGGGGAACGGCCACCGCGAGCAGCGCCACCGCGGCGAGGCCCGCCCACCGGCGCCACCGGCGCCGCGGGGGCGGCGATGGCGCCGCTCGCCGAGGGGGAGCGGGGCTCAGACCGCGCGCTCTTCTTCGGCGAAGCGCAGGAGGGCCAGGGCCAGCGCGATCAGCACGGGACCGAGGACGATGCCGATCGCGCCGAAGGCGGCGAGGCCACCCATGAGGCCGAGGAGCACGGGCAGCGTGGAGATCTGGGCGCGGCCGGTGACCACGAGGGGGCGGACGATATTGTCGACGAGCGAGACGACCACCATGCCCCAGAAGGCGAGGAAGGCCGCGGCGCCCACGCGCCCCTCCACCAGGAGCATGACGGCGGCGGGAACCCACACGAGGGACGAGCCGACCAGCGGCACGAGGGCGGCCAGCGAGGCGAGGACGCCGAAGACCACGGGCGAGGACAGTCCCATGAAGGCGAAGCTCAGACCCACCAGGGTCCCCTGCACCAGCGCGGTGAGCAGCGTGCCCAGGGCCACCGCGCGGGTCACCGCGGAGACATGCCCTACGAGATCGGCCTTGCGGTCGGGGCTCATGGGAATGAGGCGCACGGCTCGCGCCGTCGCTTCACTACCGTCGCGCAGGAAGAAGAAGAGCAAAAACAGGGTGAGGCCAACCTCCACCACCACGCCCAGCACGCCGGCGAAGAAGGCGCCGCTGGAGTCGAGGAGGAGGGTGAGGAGCGATCTCCCGCCGTCGAAGGCCCAGCCGCGAATCCGCTCGGGCGGCACGGGCACGAATCTGGCCAGCCATTGGAAGAACTGGTCGAGGGCGGGCATCTGCAGGAGATCGCTCGGCTGATGGATGCGATAGTGCTCGGCGAGCCGCTCGAGGAGCCTGAGGAGCTCGGTGGCCTGGCCGGCAAAGATCATCGCGGTGACCACGGCGGGAACGAGGACGAAGAGCGCTCCCGCCAGGGTCAGAAGGAACGCGGCGAGCCCCGGGCGCCCGCCGAGCTCTTGCGTGAGGAGACGGTTGAGGGGGGCAAGGAGGAAGGCGAGGAGGCCCGCCCACAGAATCGAGTCCAGAAAAGGCCGGAGGATACTGAAGAGAGCGAGGGCAAGCAGGCTCCCCGCCACCACTCCGAACACGCGCGCATAGAAGCGCCCTTCCCCGCCTTCCGCCATGCCGGGCTACTTGAGCTTGATCTCGATCCCCTCGCCAGCCAGGGTGAGCTTGACACCGGTCTGCGTGCTCGATAGCTCCATCACCACCCCGTTCTCGTTCTTGAGGGCAACCACAGACATGCCGCCGCCCACCGCCGCTCCGGCCTGGGCCGCCGCGTAGGTGCCGGAGAAATCTTCGACCTTGTTGAGGTGGTAGACCTTGCCGCGAGCGCTGACCTTGGAGACGCCCAGGTCGATAACGCTGAGCCCTTTCACGGAGAAGGTGTGGGTCTTGCCCTTGTACTGGAGCTTGCCGTCACCCCAGCTCACGCCCACGCCGATGGCGACCGACTTGCTCTCCATGCTCACGGTGCCCGATGGCTTTTCATCCGCCGCCATCGCCATTCCGCTCACGCACACGAGCGCCGCGATCACCATCCCGACCCATGCTCGCCTCATCGCACACTCTCCTTTTCGTTCCCACATTCGTAACCGTCCAGAAAATTTCTGGGGCGGCTGGAGTGTAACACGGGGCGCGGTATAGTACCCTCCATGACCACCTTCCCGCTCGCCCTCGACGGCATCCGTGTCATCGATCTCTCGCGTGTCATCGCCGGCCCATGGTGCGGGGCCCTCCTCGCCGACCTCGGCGCCGACGTCATCAAGGTCGAAGACCCCGGCGGGGGCGACGAGTCGCGCACGTGGCCGCCCCACAAGGACGGCGAGGCCGCCGCCTACCTCCTCTTCAACCGCAACAAGCGCGGCATGCAGCTCGACCTCAAGGCGGCGGAGGCGGTGGAGGTGGTGAAGGCGCTCGTGAGCTCGGCCGACGTGCTCGTCGAAAATTTCCGCACGGGCACCATGGAGAGCTTCGGCCTCGGGTACGAGACGCTGGCTGCCATCAACCCGCGGCTGATCTACTGCTCCATCTCCGCCTTCGGCCGCACCGGACCCCGCAAGGACTCGCCAGGCTACGAAGCGCTCATGCAGGCCTTCTCCGGCATCATGTCCATCACCGGCGAGCCGGGGGGCCAGCCCGTGCGGGCCGGCGTGTCCTTTCTCGATCTCTCCACGGGCATGCTGTGCGCGCTCGGCGTATGTGCGGCCGTCCTCCAGCGTGAGAAGACCGGCCTCGGTCAGCGCGTGGACGGCTCGCTCCTCGAGACGGCGGTGAGCCTTCTCGCCTTCCACGCCGAGGGTTATCTCCTCACCGGGTCCATCCCCAAGGCCCTCGGCTCCGGGCATCCCTCCCTCTCGCCCTATCGCAACTTCAAGTGCAAGGACGGGCAGTGGATCTTCATCGCCGCCGCCAACGACCGCTTCTGGCAGAAGCTGGCGGGGGCCCTCGAGCTGGGCGACCTCGCCACCGATCCGCGCTTCGCCGTGAACCAGGAGCGGGTCAAGAACCGAGTGGAGCTGGAAGCTCTCCTCGAGCGCGTCATCGGGGAGCGGGAGCGCGAGCCACTCCTCAAGCTTCTCGGGGAGGCGGACGTGCCCGCCACTCCCGTGCACACCGTGGATCAGGTAATGAACGATCCGCAGACGATCGAGCGCGGCATCGTGCAGAAGGTCACGCATCCCAAGCTCGGCGAGATTCCCGTGGTCGGCACGCCGCTCCGGTTCTCGCGGATGAGCCCGGGGGTCCGCCGCGCCGCTCCCCTCCGGGGCGAGCATACCGACGCCATCCTCGCCGAGTGCGGGCTCACTCCCGACAGGATTCGAGCGCTTCGCGACAAGAAAGTCGTTCAGTAGCCCATTCTCCGACTCCAGGAGGTAATCATGTTCGGTCTCCACAAGGTCTCGATGATCGCCAAGGAAGACGCGCTGCCCGGACGCCAGACGGCCATGCCGGTGCCCGAGAAGCACTTCGTGAGCGGGGCGCGCCTCTCCCCTCCCTTTCCCGAGGGGACCGAGCTCGCCCTCTTCGGCATGGGCTGCTTCTGGGGCGAGGAGCGCGTCTTCTGGCAAGTCCCGGGTGTTTATTCCACGTCGGTCGGCTATGCGGGCGGCTTCACGCCCAATCCGACCTATGAGGAAGTGTGTAGCGGCATGACGGGGCACGCTGAGGTGGTGCGCGTGGTCTTCGATCCCAAAGCCGTCTCGTACGAGACGCTCCTCCGCCACTTCTGGGAGGGTCACGACCCGACGCAAGGCATGCGGCAGGGCAACGACGTGGGCAGTCAGTACCGCTCCGCCATCTATACCTACGGCGACGCGCAGCTCAAGGCCGCTCTCGCCTCGAAGGACGCGTATCAACGCGTGCTGAGCAAGGCCGGCTACAAAGCCATCACCACCGAGATCCGCGAGGCTCCCGAGTTCTACTACGCCGAGGACTATCATCAGCAGTACCTCGCGAAGAACCCGTGGGGCTACTGCGGGAGTGGCGGCACGGGCGTGAGCTGCCCCGTGGGGCTCGCCACCACCACCTGAGACGCCCCGCCGCCGAATATCCGGCGGGAAAGCGCGTCAGAGAAAAAAGCTTCGACATCGAGGAGGATCACATGCGGGGACAGCGCGGGCCGGTGATGGCGATGGTGGCATGGCTCCTCATCACCTCGCTCACCGCGGGGTGCGCCGGACTCGCCGCCAAGGAAACCCCCGACTCCGTGATGAAGGAAGGGCAGCAGCTCTACGTGGACAAGCAGTACGACCAGGCCATCATGAAGTTCGAGCGGGTCATCGAGCTCGACAATGCGCGCTGGCTCGCCTACGTCTATCTCGCCCGCTGCTACATGGCCAAGGGGAACCTTACCCTCGCCGTCACCAATGCGCGCATCGCCTACCAGGCCGCGCCGGGCGGCGAGGATGTGCTGCAGACTTTCTCCGAGGCCCTGCTCGCGGGCGGCACCGAAGCGTTGCGCACGGGACGATTCACCCTGGCCGTCGCCGACTTCACCGACTACATCAGCCTGCATCCCAACGACGCCCGCGCATTTCTCGGCGTCGCGCAGGCTTACGCGGGCGAAGGCCGCTACGCGGATGCCCTCGCCGCCTTCACGCGAGGATTCGAGCGAGACCGGAGCGGGGCGGTGCGCGAGGCGCTCCTCAAGGCCCTGCTCGATGGGGGGACCCAGGCCCTCCACCTGGGACAGGCGAAGAGCGCGGTGGCCCTCCTCCAGGAATATGTCCACCAGGATCCGGGGAACGCCGCGGGCTATCTCACCCTGGGCAAGGCGCTCCTCGCCGCCGGCTATCGCTCCGACGCCCGCGGGGCCCTCGGCCGCGCCCTCCAGCTCAATCCGGGGCAGCGCGAGGCGAGCGACCTCCTGGGCGAGCTGCGCTAGCGGGCGAGCGCGGCGGCGGGCGAGCGGCCGAGCGACCACTTCAGCGCGATGGGCGTCATCATGGTCGTCACCATGACCATGATGACCACGGCCGAGAAGATCGCATCGTCGATCACGCCCAGTCCCTTGCCCACGCTCGCGAAGATCAATCCCACCTCGCCGCGGGGCACCATGCCGAGCCCCACGGAGAGCCGGTCGGTCTTCCCCGCCGCGAGCCCGCACACGAGCTTGCCGGCCACCGCGGCCACGGTCAGGCCCGCGGCCATGCCGAGAGTGCCCGGCCTCGCAAAGGTGGAGAGATTGACCTGCATGCCCATGAGGAGAAAGAAGACAGGCGCGAAGATCTGCTCGAGCGGGGCAACCAGCGCATGCACGCTCTCCCCCGAAGGCTGGGCCTCGTCGCGCGCGGGAAAATGCGTGTCGCTCACGATGAGCCCCGCCGCGAAGGCACCCACGATGGTGGCGAGCCCGATGAGATTGGCCAGCCACCCCATCAGGAAGGCCAGGGTCAGGGCGAAGAGAAGCCGCGTCTGGGTCGGCTCGAGGCGGCGGAAGGCGAGGGCGAGCCGATGGGCGATGCGGTCGCCGAGGAAGATCACGGTGGCCATGAAGGCGGCGGACAGGAGGGTGATGCGCGCGACCTCGCCCAGATGGATACCGCCGGTGGCCACCACGCCCGCCACCACCGCGAGCACGATCAGCCCGAGCACGTCATCGATGACGGCGGCGCCCAGAATAAGCTTGGCTTCCGCGGACTGAAGTCGCCGGAGATCCTGGAAGACGCGCGCGGTGATGCCCACGCTGGTCGCGGAGAGGGTGGCGCCCACGAAGAGATGCACGGCAACCGGAGCGGCGGGGAGAAGGACGGTGGTGGTGAGATAGCCCAGGGCGAAGGGGACCGCGATGCCGATGACGGCCACCACGAGCGCCCGCGCGCCCACCCCCACCAGCTCGTCGACGCTCGACTCCATGCCGACCATGAAGAGAAGCAGCGTCACCCCGAGATTCGAGAGGAGCCAGACGACCAGCGTCATGAGGACCCAGCGGCCTCCCTCGTCGCCACTCAGGGCCGCCACCACGCGCGCGCCCACCGTGCCGGGGCCGAGGGCGTCGGCGGGCAGGACTTTGGCCGCCGCCTCCGCCACGGAGAGCGGGGCGTTCCAGGCCACGGCCACGACCTTGGTCACCTCGTCGAAGTGCATCAGGAGGACGAACAGGGGAGCGCCGAGCCAGTACCCGATATTGCCGATGACCACGCCGATGACGAGCTCGCCCAGCACCGCGGGCTGTCCCACGAGGCCGGCCGCCCGCCGGCCGACGGCGGCGGCGAGGACGACCACGGCGAGCTCCAGGAGGATGGGAGCGAAAGGATCGGCGTGTCCGCCCTCCGACGTCGCGGCGTGCGCGGCCCCCGTGGCGAGCATCGCGACGGTCGCGCCGGTGAGCCAGAGAAGCCAGCGTCCGCCGGTCACGCTCCGTCCGCCGATCACGCTCCGTCTGGAGGAGGCGCCACGTCGGCGGCGCCGGTGGTGCGCGCCAGGTACTCCTTGGGCACGGATTTGCCCGCGTCGGTGAAGGCTTTGCGAATCGCGGCCACGTTGGGGCCGAAGATCGTCTTGCGATTGGAGCGACACCACGCGTTGGACCCGGCCACGGAGTCGAGCGAGCCCTGGAAGCGCGGCATCACGTAGCGCGCAAAGAGCTCGTAGCTCTTGAGGGTGTCCTCGCGGCTCGCCCACTCGTTGGCGCGGAAGAGCAGTCCCCCGAATCCCCCCGCGGAGAGATTGATCAGCCGCTCGATGCCCTTGCTCACCGTGTCGGGAGTACCCACAAGGGTGGTGCCGGCCTTGACGCCCTCCCGGATGGGATCGTCGGCGCGGCCGGGCGGGCGGCCCAGCGTCTCTTCGAAATACGTCACCGTCTCGTGACGCTCTCCCGCATGCACCTGGCGGAGGGCCAGCTCGTCGTCGTCGGCCACGTGGCAATTCACGACGAGCCGCCACTTCCCGCGGTCCATGGCCGTCCCGTGCTTGGCCGCGGTTTCCTCGGCGATGCGCCAGTGCTCGGCGATGGCCTCGGGGCCGCCGGGCAGTCCCGCGCCGAGGGAGAGCACGCCGAGCCCGTGCTTGCCCGCGCTCACCATGCCCGCGGGGGTCATGACGCTGGCCACCGAGATGGGAAAGCAGGGATCGGAGTACGGGGCCAAGTGTAGTCGCGCGTCGCGAAGCTCGAACCAGTCCGTCTTCATGGTCACCGGCTCGTCGCAGCGCAGGAGGGCCATGATGGCATCGAGCGCCTCGTCCATGCGTGGCCGCTGGGTAGACGCCTCGATCCCCATCATGTAGGCGTCGGAGACGAGGGCGCCGGGACCGCAGCCGAGCATGGCGCGCCCCCGCGTCAGGTGATCGAGCTGGACGAACCGCTGGGCGACGAGAAAGGGATGGTGATAGGGCAGGCTGGTCACGCCCGAGCCCAGCATGATGTGACGGGTGCGCTGGGCGGCGGCCGCGATCATGATCTCAGGTGAGGCGATCAGCTCCCAGCCCGCCGAGTGATGCTCGCCGATCCACACCTCGTCATAGCCCAGGTAGTCCAGCCATTCGATCAGCTCCATGTCGCGATCGACGGCGAGAGTGGGATTCTCTCCGACCCGGTGAAAGGGCGCGAGGAAGATGCCGTACTTCATTCCACGGTGGGCCATGGTTTCTCCTAAGTGGGTGGATCGGCGAGACTAGCGAGCCAGCGTCATCTCCGACACGATGAGCCGGAAATCGGCGCGAGGCTTGAACGAGACGCGGCGGCTGGTCCCGTACACCACCACTTCCTGGAACAGCTCCACCGAGGGCTTCTCCTCGTGAAAGATGGCGGTGGCCTCGGTGTAGAGCGCCTTGCGCTTCTTGGGGTCGAGGGTGTAGCGCGCCTGCTCCATCAGCTCGTAGAAGCGGTGGCCGGGCTGGCTCCCCACCCAGTACTTTCCATTGAACCCGGTGGGGTGGAAGATGCGCCAGAGGCTCCCGTCGGCGTCGAGCAAGGTGGACTGGGGATTGCCGAGGAAGAGCCCGGAGGGCGGCACCGCGCGCTCGTTGTTCATGCGCTGGCGAGCCCCCATCTCCATCATCTCGAGCTTGGCCCGGATCCCCACCTTGCTCCACATGTCGACGATGGCCTCCATGAGCGCCTTGTCGTTGACCATGGTGCCGTTGCCGAAGTAGATGGTGACGTCGATCCCGTTGGGGAAGCCGGCCTGGGCGAGGAGGGCGCGCGCCTTGGCGGGATCGTAGGGATACGGCTTGAGGGCTGGGTTATAGCCGAAGTCCGTGTCGGCGAGCCCGCCACCATAGGGCTTGCCCATGCCCGCGTAGAGATTCCGGATGAGGGCAGGGACGTCGAGGGCGTAGGCGAGCGCCTGGCGCACGCGCTTGTCGGAGAGCGGGGGCTGGGTGGAATTCACCGACAGCGCGACGTAGCGTGACGAGGGCACGGTGAGGAGACGCGTGCCCCGCCCGTCCGCGATGCTCTTCATCCGGTCGGGCGGCACGTTGGTGATGATGTCGACGTCGCCCTTCTCGAGGGCGATGATGCGCGGAAAGTCGTCGGGGATGGGCTTCCAGATCACGCGCTCCACGCCGGGAGGCTTGCCCTCCCATCCCCACCAGTCGTGATTGGCCTGCATGACGAGCCGCTCGTCCTTGACCCACTCCACGAAGCGATAGGCGCCCGTGCCCACGGGCCGGCGGGCGAGCTCCTTGACCCCCTCGTCGGTGGTGAGCCGAGCGGGCAGGATCTGCGAGCCCATCTGGGCCATGCGCACCGCGATCAAGGGATCGGGCTTCTTGGTGAGAATGCGGATGGCGAGCGGGCTCACCACCTGCACCGCCTCGATGGTGGTGAAGCCGGGCGTGACCACGGTCTTGCCCGGTTGCATGTTGCGCTCGAGGGTCGCCTTGACGTCTTCGGCGGTGAAAGGGCTCCCGTCGTGAAACTTCACGTTGGGACGAAGGGCGAACTCCCACGTGGTCTCGTTGATCGTCTTCCACGACGTGGCCAGCCCGGGCGTGAGCTGAAGCGCGCTGTCCCAGCGCGTGAGCGTGTCGTACATGTTCACGAAGTAGTTGACGGTCAGGACCTGCGTCGACCGCCCGGGGTCCATGGTGGTCGCCTCCGCGGGCTGGGAGATGACGATCTGGGCGGGCTGCGCCCTCGCCGGGACCGCGGCGGCGAGGAGCATGAGGACGGCACAGGCGGCGGCGCGCATCTGCGGGCAGTGTACCGCCGAGGGCGGCAGCCTGGCAACGTGCGCCACCCTCGCCGAAGATGCTTGCCCCGGGACGCCGGCGGGACTATCCTCAAGGCCGATTCGACTCATCCAGTCCTGACGCGCAGCGTCCACTCTCCCACGGCTCACGCCTGGAGGCTCCTCATGAGCAATGCGCCGGTAGCCAGCTACAGCCTCACCGTTCGCGTCCGCATCATCAATTCTCCCGGCATGCTCGGGAAAGTCACCTCCGCTATCGGCGCGGAAGGCGGAGATATCGGCGGCATCGACATCGTCGAGGCGGGACGCGAGATGACGCGCGACATCTCCTTCAAGGCCAGCGACGAGGCCCACGGCCAGCGCATCACCGAGCGCCTCCGCGGCATCGAGGGCGTCACCGTGGTGAACGTCTCCGACCGCACCTTCCTCATGCACCTGGGCGGCAAGATCGAGGTCAACGGCCGCATCGCCGTCAAGACGCGCGACGATCTGTCCATGGCCTATACGCCGGGGGTGGCCCGGGTGTGCATGGCCATCCATCACGACCCCGAGAAGGCCTACACCCTGACCATCAAGCAGAACACGGTGGCCGTGGTCTCGGACGGCTCGGCCGTGCTCGGGCTGGGCGATATCGGGCCTAACGGGGCCCAGCCCGTGATGGAAGGCAAGGCTCTCATCTTCAAGTCATTCGCGGGAGTCGATGCGTTTCCGCTCTGCCTCAATACCAAGAGCGTGGACGAGATCGTGATGATCGTGAAGGCCATCGCGCCCGTCTTCGGCGGCATCAATCTCGAAGACATCTCGGCCCCGCGCTGCTTCGAGATCGAGGAGCGGCTCCAGCGCGAGCTCGACATCCCGGTTTTCCACGACGACCAGCACGGCACGGCGGTGGTGGTCCTCGCTGCTCTCATCAACGCCCTCAAGGTGGTGGGCAAGAAGCTCGCCGACGTACGCATCGTCTTCACGGGAGCAGGCGCCTCCGGCATCGCCACCGCCAAGCTCCTCATGCTGGAGGGCGCGCGCCACGTCGTGGGCTGCGACCGCGCGGGCACCATCTATCGCGGGCGCACCGACAACATGAACTCCATGAAGCAGTGGTTTGCCGAGCACACCAATCAGGAAGGGCTGCGCGGCTCGGCGGGCGACGCCCTCAAGGGCGCCGACATCTTCGTGGGACTCTCCGGCCCCGGCGTGGTCTCCCTCAAGGACATCCAGACCATGAACCGGGATGCTATCGTCTTCGCCATGGCCAATCCCACCCCTGAGATCATGCCGGAGGAAGCGGGCCCCCACGTGCGGGTGATGGCCACCGGCCGCTCCGACTACCCGAACCAGATCAACAACTCCTGCTGCTTCCCCGGCTTCTTCCGCGGCATGCTCGACGTGCGTGCCCGGAGCGTCAACGACGAGATGAAGCTGGCCGCCGCCCACGCCCTCGCGGGCATCGTGGGCGACGCCGAGCTGAGCGAGGAGTACATCACGCCGTCCATGTTCGATCCGCGCGTGGTGCCCACGGTGGCCGCGGCGGTGGCGGAAGCCGCGGTAAGGACGGGAGTGGCGCGCAAGGCTCTACGCAAGTAAGGCGGGCGGGAAGCAACGATCGGGCGCGGGCGCCGGAGCTACCCAGGATCCTTCGGGCGGTTCCGGCGCCCGCTCTGCTTAGTCGCGGCCCAGCTCGCAGTAATCCGCGTTCGGATCGTAGTAGCCGCCTTCGGCCTGGCAGATCTCCGGGGCGTTCTTCGATGACCTCTCGAAGCTGCACGTCCGGGCCGAGGCGTCGTAGGTCCCGCCGTGAGCCTGGCACGACTTAGTCGAGGCGAGACGCACCTTGCCCCCGGCGCAGCCGGTGACCGCGAGGGAGAGAGCGATGACAATCCCGAGAGCGAGATGACGGCGATGCATGGCATCCTCCTTGTTCGGGGTCAGGAGCCTCGGGAACGCGGCGTATCTTAGCCCACGGGGTGGAGAGGCGATAGGTCAAAAGGGAGGCGCGACGACGATGCGGGAAATCCTGGGCACGGGCGGATATCGCTACGAGGTCGACGACACCTGGGCCAAGCTGCCGCCAGGTCAGGACTTCAACGCCGACGTGGCCGCGGTGGGAGTGGACGCGCAGGATCGCGTGTACGCCTTCAATCGGGGGCGCCACCCCATGGTGGTGTTCGATTGCGAGGGAAATTTCCTGCGCTCATGGGGCGAGGGCGTCTTTCACCGCGCCCACGGCGTGCACATGGGCCCCGACGACACTCTCTGGCTCACCGACGACGGCGACCACACCGTGCGCCACTGCACCCTCGACGGGCGAGTCTTGCAGACCATCGGTCTTCCCGGAACCCCCTCCCCCTACATGAGTGGCGAGCCCTTTCACCGCTGCACCCACACCGCGCTGTCGCCGCAGGGCGATCTCTACGTCTCGGACGGCTACGGCAACGCGCGGGTACACAAGTTCGCGCCCAACGGAACGAGGCTCCTGTCGTGGGGCGAGCCGGGGACTGATCCGGGCCAGTTCAACATTCCGCACAATATCTGCTGCGACGCCGACGGCTGGGTGTACGTGGCCGACCGCGAGAACCATCGCGTCCAGGTCTTCGACGGCCACGGCAGATACGAAACCCAGTGGAACAACATGCACCGTCCCTCGGGCCTCCATCTGGAGCGCGGGGCCGAGCGGCGGTTCTACGTGGGCGAGATCGGGGGCGGCCTCGGGGTGAACTACGACATGCCCAACATCGGCCCGAGAGTGAGCATCTACAGCGCCAAGGGCGAGATGCTGGTGCGCCTCGGCCATCGGCCGGCCGGGCTCGAGCCGGGCCAGTTCGTCTCGCCGCACGGGCTCGCTGTCGACTCGCGCGGCGACATCTACGTAGGCGAGGTGTCGTTCACCAACTGGGGCAACCGCTACAAGGGCCAGCCCCCTCCGGCCGGCCTGCGCAGCCTGCAGAAGCTTGTCAAGGTGCGCTGACGCGCCCGCCGGCTAGACCTGGCCGCGCAGTCTTGGGTCGAGCGCGTCGCGCAGGCCGTCGCCGAGGAGATTGAAGCCGAGCACGGCGACCATGATGGCGAGGCCCGGTATGGTCGCGATGTGCGGCGCCACGAGGAGAAAATCCCGGCCGCTCGAGACCATGAGCCCCCACGACGGCGTGGGAGGGGGAACGCCGAGGCCGAGAAAGGACAGGGCGGCCTCCACGAGGATGGCGTTGGCCATGAAGAGGGTCGAGTAGACGATGACGGTGGGGAGGATGTTCCGCAGCACGTGAAAGGTGAGGACCCGGCCCGAGGTGGCGCCGAGGGCCCGCGCCGCGCTCACGTATTCGGTTTCCCTGGCGGTGAGCACGGCCCCGCGCACGAGGCGGATCACGGTGGGCGTGCCCCAGATCCCCACCGCGATGGTGGTGTTGAGCACGCCGGGCCCGAGGGCGGACACCACCGCGATGGCCAGGAGCAGATACGGAAAGGCGAGGAGGATCTCCACTCCGCGCATGATCAGCACGTCGAGCCACCCCCCGGCAAAGCCCGCGAGGCAGCCGAGGAGCAGGCCCAGCCCCAGCGCGATGGCCACCGAGAGCAGCCCGACGAGCAGCGCCACCCGGCTGCCGTAGATGATGCGCGAGAGAATATCGCGACCGAACTCGTCGGCCCCGAGGAGGAACTTCTCGCCTGGACGAACGCGCTTCTCGATGAGGCTCTGCTTGGCGGGATCGGCGGGGGCGAGCCACGGCGCGCCCGCGGCCGACACCGCGAGCAGCATCACCACCACCAGCCCGGCCAGGGCGAAGCGATTACGGCGAAAGCGTTGCCACGTATCGGCGGACAGCGTGGCGGGGGTTTTGGTCTGCATGATCTACGCGCGCTCGGCTCGCCCCGCGCGACTCCCTCTCCCTTTCCAAGGGAGAGGGCTGGGGTGAGGGTGGTTGGGGGTCATATCCCTAGCCCTGGCGCGCGATGCGTGGGTCGAGCGCGCCGTAGGCGAGATCCACCGCGAGATTGATGAGGACGAAGGCGAGGGCGAATATGAGCACAGCGCCCTGCAGGAGCACGTAGTCACGGGCGAAGATTGCCTTGACCATCAGGCGCCCGAGGCCCGGCCACGAGAAGACGGTCTCCGTGAGCACCGCGCCGCCCATGAGCTGCCCAGCCTGGAGCCCGAGCAAGGTCAGGATGGGAATGGCCGCGTTGCGAAGCGCGTGCTTGGCCACCACCAGCCGCTCCGCCACACCCTTGGCCCGGGCCGTCCGTACGTAGTCCTCGCGCAACACTTCCAGCACGCTCGAGCGCGTCATGCGCGCCACCATGGCGAGCGAGGGCAAGGCCAGGGTCACCGCGGGGAGCACGAGATGAGAAGGCGAGCCCATCCCGCCCACGGGCAGCCAGGGCAGCCACAGCGCGAACACCACGATGAGGACGAGGCCGGTCCAGAACACGGGCATGGACAGTCCGAAGAGCGAGCCCACGCGGGCGACGGCGTCGAAGAGCGAGTTGGGCCACACCGCGGAGATGACGCCCGCCGCGATCCCGGCGGCCGCCGCGATGGCGAGGGCGGCCACGGTCAGCTCGAGGGTGGCCGGCCAGGCATCGGCGAGCTCGTCGATCACGGGGCGGTTCTGCTGGATGGAGCGTCCGAGATCGCCACGGACCACCCGGCCGACGTAGCCGACGTAGCGGACAAGCAGCGGCTTGTCGAGGCCGAGGAAGTCGCGGAGCTTGGCCACCGCCTCCGGGGTGGCGTGCTCGCCGAGCATGAGGGCGACGGCGTCGCCGGGAATGAGCTCGACGGTGAGCATCACCACGAACACCACGCCGAGGAGAACGGGCACGGCGAGGAGGAGCCGCCGCGCGATGAAGATCAGCACGGCCGCGGCTCGGGCGTCACGAACGCCGCGCTACTTGTCGAGCCAGACCTTTCCCAGCCAGAGGTTGTACTCGACCGGATGCACGGTGAATCCCTTCACGTTCGCGCGCGTGACCACGATCTCCTTGGTGTTGTACACGGGGATCCACACCATCTCCTTGGCGAGGATGTCCTGCGTCTCCCCGTAGAGCTTCTCGCGCTCGGTCTGATTCATGCTCCGGCGCGCCTGTTCGACCAGCACGTCGACCTTCGGGTTGGCGTAGCGCGAGGTGTTCCAGCCCGTGGGCGGCACCTGCTTCGAATGAAAGAGCGCGTAGAGGGAATAGTCCGCGTCGGCGTTGGAGGTGACCCACCCCAGGGTGAACATCTGGTGGTTGAAGCTGGCCGAGCGGAACTGGGTGAAGACGGTCGCCCACTCGAGGAACTGCACCTTGGTCTCCACCCCCACGTCCTTGAACATGGCCTGGATGGCCTCGGTGATCTCACCGTCCTTGGGATAGCGCCCGCGCGCGGCCAGCCAGGACAGGGAGAGGCGCTGTCCGCCCTTCTGCATGACTCCGTCGGGACCGGGGGTCCAGCCCGCCTGGGCGAGGAGGGCCTTGGCCTTCGCGCGATCGAACGGATAGAGGCGATCGAGCTGCAGGTCCTTGAAGCCGAAGACGCTGGGGGCGAGCACGCCGCGCGCGGGCACCGCCGAGCCCTCGAGGATATTGTCGAGGATGGCCTTGCGATCCACGGCGTGCAGCAGGGCCGTGCGCACCCGCACGTCGTCGAGCGGCGGCGTGGCGGCGTTCATGCCCGCGAAGACCACGCGGCCGCCCACCACCTCGTGGATCACGTACTTGGGATCGCGGCTCAGCGCGGGGAGCTGGGCGGGCGCGGGCAAGAGCACCAT
>DASYQB010000120.1:0-14269 GCA_036005985.1 Candidatus Methylomirabilota bacterium
CCCGGCGCGACGAAGAAGCGGCGAACGCGACGATCAATCGCGAGCTCGCGGCGCTCAAGCTGATGCTGCGGCTGGGGGAGCGCGCGGGAAAGGTCGTAAACCGTCCCTACATCGGGATGCTGGAGGAGAACAACAAACGCAAAGGTTTCTTCGAGGCCGAGCAGTGCGAGATGGTGCTGCGGAACCTGTCCGCTGATCTACGGCCGGTCTTTGAAGTCGCCTACATCACCGGATGGCGCGTGAAGGACGAAATCCTGACCCGGCAGAAGTGCCATCTCGACCTGAAGGCCGGATGGCTGAGGCTCGAACCGGGCGAGACCAAGAACAACGAGGGCCGGATGTTCCCGATTTCGACGGTCCCGAGGCTCCGCGATGCCCTGGCGCGTCAGCTTGCGCGGACCGAGTCGGTGGAGAAAGCAACAGATCAGATCATTCCATGGCTCTTCCATCGCAACGGGAAGCCCATCAAGTCGTTCCGCCGTGCGTGGCTCACCGCGTGCAAGCACGCCAAGGTCCCCGGTCGGATCCCGCACGATTTCAGGCGGACGGCGATCCGTAACCTGGAGCGGGCCGGTATCCCTCGGTCGGCCGCAATGGCAATGGTCGGTCACAAGACGGAGAGTGTGTATCGCCGCTACGCCATCGTGGAGGAAGGCATGCTGAACGAGGCGGGCGTAAAGCTCCAGACGTTCTACGACAATGCCACGGCGGGGCCAGGCTCCGTGGTGCGATTGCCCCGCGCTCGCGCGCGCCGGAGCACGAAGGCGTAACGCGAATGGTGCAAGTTTGGGGTAAGTCGGAGGGTCGGAGGGATTTGCTCTTCTCGTATCGCTGCTTGGAAGTCCTCAACAGGATTCAAAAAATCATGGTGGGCAGGGACGGGATTGAACCGCCGACACCAGGATTTTCAGTCCTGTGCTCTACCAACTGAGCTACCTGCCCACCACGAAGTAGCGAGGATACCAGACGGGGTCGGATCTGTCCACGGAACAGCCTGAGAAACCGCCCCCTCACCCTGCCCTCTCCCCCGGTGGGGGAGAGGGAGAAGGCTACTTTTCGGGGAGGTCGGCGCCGGTGTCGGACTCGAAGACGATTTCGTCGTCCTCGTCGATGGTGAAGGACTCGGTGAGGACGAAGGGCACCTCGTGCTGAACGAGAAAGCGGGTGAGGCGAGCCACCGCTACGGGATGTGACTCCAGGTGGAAGGAGAGCGCGAGATCGCCGATCTCGTCGATGGCGAAGAAGGCCCAGTCGCCGACCACGAGGGCCTCCATGTCGTCCTGGAAGGTCACCCCACCCTCGAACTCCGACGAGCCCTGAGCGAGATCGAAGAGCTCCTGGAGCTTGGCGCGGCGGTCCGCCTCGTTCAGGGGCACCTACATGCCTTTGAAGACGCCCTCGGCGGCCATGGCGCCGAGCGCCTTGTCGTACGCGGCGAGGGTCCGGGTCACGTCCTCCTCCGAGTGCACCGCGGACAGCCAGCCGTGATAGGACGAGCAGTCCACGCCGTTGTTGAGGAGGGCGCAGCGCAGGAGCTGATAGAGGTCGCCGCGCCGCGGCCGGTCGAAGCCGGCGAGGCCGGGGCGCCCCTCGAATGACACGTGAATGATCGAGGACTCGCCGAAGCATGTGCCGGGGATGCCCGCGCGCTTCATCACATCGCCGATACCCGTGCGCAGCTCGTCGGCCGTCTTGTTGGCCCGCGCGTGAAGTCCCCCGTCGGCCACCTGCTCGAGGGTGGCGATGGCCGCCGCCGCGCACACGGGATTCGAGTTGAACGTCCCGTTCTGCGCCACACGCTCGGCGCGGTCCCACACGGAATCGCCGCGATGAGCCATGGACGACATGAGCGCCTTCTTGCCGCACACCGCGGCACCGGGGAGCCCGCCCGCCACGATCTTGGCCAGCGTGGTGAGGTCCGGCGTCACCCCGAAGTATTGCTGGGCCCCGCCCGGAGCGTAGCGGAAGCCGGTGATGACCTCGTCGAAGATCAGCACGACATTGTTGCGCTCGGTCAGCGCGCGCAGCTCTTGCAAGTAGCCGGGGATGGTCGGGGTGGTACCCGACTGTCCGCCCGCGGGCTCGAGGATCACCGCGGCGACGTCCCCGCGCTTGAGCAAGCCCTCCACCGCCTTGATGTCATTGGGCGGGGCAAGGAGGAGCTGATCGAGGATCTGCGTGGGCACGCCGGCTGACATGGGAACGTCGAAGGGCGGGTTCACCGCGGCCACCACTCCGTCATGCCAGCCGTGGAAATGGCCGTGGAGCTTCACCACCTTGGGGTGCCCTGTATGGGCGCGCGCGATACGCAGGGCGAGATGCGTCGCCTCGGTACCTGACATGGTGAAGCGCACCATCTCCGCGGAAGGCACCAGCTTGCAGATGAGCTCGGCCCAGCGGACCTCCAACTCGTGGCAGGCCCCGAAGTGGGTGCCCCGCGGCGCCTGCTCCTGGATCGCCTTGACCACCGCAGGGTGGCAGTGCCCGAGGAAGAGCGCACCGTGGCCCATCCAGTAGTCCACGTATTCGTTGCCGTCCACGTCCCACTTGTGCGAGCCCAGCGCGCGATCCACGTAGATGGGAAACGGCTTGAGGTGGCGGCTGTCGTGCGTGATGCCCCCGGGAATGACGGCGCGCGCCCGCTCGTAGAGGGCGGCCGACTTCGGATGGAGCGCGCGATAGGTGTCGAGGATGCTCGAAGACTGGGCCATCAGGGATGTCCTCCGTGGGATGACGGATTTTCCATCAAACGCAGTAACTCTACCATGCCGACGTGGGCCTCCACAGACAGGGCGTCCACCGTGGCCTCGTGCTTCCGGGTGATACCGTCCACCGCGCCGGCCTTCACGCAGGCCTCGATCATGCGTCGCTCTTCGTCTCCCGTGTGGAGCAACGGGCGCCGGGCGAGGCGCGACAGCTCGACCACGATGCCGTAGGCGCCCCAGTTCGACACGCCGGCCACCACGGGGTGCCGCGCGGAGACGACCGAGGCGACCTTCCTGATGCGCGGACCGGCGCGGGCCAGTCGCGCCCGCAACGCCCCCATGCCGATCTCGTTCCCCCCGTCGCCCACTCCCACGGTGATCACGCTCCGCGAGGCCTCGAGGAAGAGCGCGTCGAGAGGCGCGTTCCATTCCCGCACCGACTCGCCGCGCATGCTCAGATAGTCGCCAGTTCGCGTGCGTCCCGGCCGCTCCACGCTGATGAGGTGAGTCGGCGCGTGCTCGGCGAGAAGACGGCGCGCGGTGAGCGCGGCGTCACCGGCCACATGGAAGGTTACGATCGGCGTCGGCTCTCCCAGCGCCGCCAGCGCAGCCTGGAGAGGCGGCAACGCCGCAGCGTCGGTGATGTAGGTCACCTCCGCTCCCAGTGAGCGGAGCGCGCGACCGAGCGAGGCGGTGCCCGGGGGCCCGTCCGTCTCGGGCATGCCCGGGCCAACCGAGAAGCCGGTGGTCAGAATCACGCGCCTGGAGCGTCGGAGAGCGCGGGCCGCGTGCGCCGCGGCGCCGACCACGAAGAATCTGGCGATTCCCCGGCCGCCCGGGTCGAGGCCGAGGAGCGAATCCACCATTGCTTACGGGCGCGGCGCGGCCGGAGACGCGGGCGGCTTGGGCGGCGTGGCTCCGGGCGTCGTCGCGCGCGGCGGCGGCGCCTGGGTCGCCGCGCCCGGAGCGGCGGGTGCAGCGCCGGCGGTGGGAGCCGGCAAGGGCTGGGGCACGGTGAACGTCATGGACTCCGCCCACTGGCCCTGCTTCTCGAAGACGACGATCAGGCCGTCCTCATAGAGCATGGTGGGAAATCCGCTCTGATCGCCGGCCGCCGTGGGGACTCCCCAGCCGTCGATAATTGCCTGGAGAGGAAAGATGGTCGGCTTCGGCTCGAGCACGAAGACCCGGAGCAGGTCGGGCTTGAATCCGTCCGGCTTGAGAATGCCCAGGTCGACAATCATGCGGGCCATTCCGACCGGCGCCTTGTTGCCCTCGTACACCCAGGTCGTGGTGTCGTAGCCGTCGACCTTTTGCTTGGTTTCCTTGGATGGCTCACCGTAGCGCTCGCGCACCTGCGCCAGGGTGGTCACGCCAGGCTCCAGGCCTCCCCAGTTCGAAGCCCACGACAATCCGGGCACGGTGAGGAACAGTCCGAGCGCCAGGGTCAGAGCGCCAGTAAGTCGCATACCCTTAATATCCCACAGCCGCGCCGTCTCCGCGCGGATCGGCGCCGCCGCGGAGCACGCCGTCCTTCAGGACGGCCACGCCCTGGGCCTGCCCCACCTGCGCGAACCAGTCCGACACGGGCGCGATGTTGTGCCCCCGCCGGGCCAGCGCCTCACGCGCCTCGGACGGCACACGGCCTTCGAGGCGCACGAGATCGGAGGGATCGGTGGGCTGGATCCGGCCATACATGAAGCGCGGACGCTCGATGGCTTCCTGAATCTCCATTCCGTAATCGAGGGCGTTGCTCAGGATCTGCGAGTGGAACATGGCCTGTCCGTCACCGCCCATGCTGGACAGGCCCAGCACCGGCCGCTCGTCGCGGGTCACCATGCAGGCAATGAGGGTGTGAAAGGGCCGCTTGCCTGGCGCGAAGCAGTTCGGGTGCGCGGCATCGGTGTTGAAATACGAGCCGCGGTTCTGGAGGACCACGCCGGTGCCCGGCGCCACGACGCCGGAGCCGAAGGCCCGGAACAGGCTCTGGATGACGGAGAGGACATTGCCCCGGCCGTCCGCCACCACGAAGCCGGTGGTGTCGCCGTCGATGTCACCCCACGCATGGTACTGGGCCTTCTCGGGATCGAATGCCGCGCGCCGGCGCCCCGCATACGACTTGGCGAGAAGCTGCTCGAGCGGCGGGCGGGAGTGCGCGGGATCCGCTATCCATCGATCGCGGTCGGAGTAGGCGAGCTTGGTCGTCTCGAGGAGGAGATGGAGGCGCTCGATGGAGTCCGGCGCGTGCTTGGTCACATCGAAGCCTTCGAGCAGGTTCAGCGTCAGGAGGGTGGCCAGCCCCTGGGTCGGGGGCGGCGTTTCATAGACGGTGTAACCGCGATAGGTCGTGGACAGGGGCTCGCCCCATTCACCCTCGTGGGAGGCGAGATCGTCGGCGGTGAGAAAGCCCTCGCCCTCGAGCCGGGCGGCAATGGCGCGGCCCACCCGTCCCTGGTAGAAGAGGTCCGGCTCTGTGCCCAGCTCCCTGATCGAGCGCGCGAGATCGGGCTGGTAGAACATGTCCCCCGGCTCGGGAAACGTGCCGCCGGGAACGAAGATGCGCCGCCATTCGGGATCGTCGAAGAGCTCGAAGCGCTCGCGGACGGCCTGACAGACGATGTCGGAGATGGGAAAGCCGTCCGCGGCGTAGTGAACGGCCGGCGCGAGCAGCTCGGCGAGCGGGCGCGTGCCGAAGCGCTCGAGGAGCATGGACCATGCGCGGGTGACCCCGGGTACCGACACGGATCCGGGGCCCACCGAGGGCACGGCGGCGAGGCCGCGGCGCCCGAGCTCGCCGAGGGTCGCGCGCGCGCCCGAGCGCCCCGCCCCGTTCAGGAAATGGACGCGCCGGGTCTCCGCCTCGTAATAGAGGCAGAAAAAGTCGCCGCCGAAGCCGCAATAGTTGGGCTGGGTCACGCCGAGCACGGCGTTGGCGGCCACCGCCGCGTCGATCACGTTACCGCCGGACTTGAGCGTCTCGACGCCGGCCAGCGAGGCGAGCGGGTGGCAGGTCGCGACCATACCCTCCCGTCCCATGGGCGCCTGGCGATGCGCGTAGCCGACCTGGGGCACTAGGAGCCTCCGAAGATTTGCGTGATCTCGTCCTGGAGAAAAGTGGGCATGGGCCGCGGGTGGCCACCGGAGACGAGCGCCACGCCCTCAGACGCCGCGGTCACCCGGCCGATGGCGGTGCAGGCAATGCCGGCGGCGCGGCACGCGCTCGTGACCGTCTCCGCGTCGTGGGCAGACACCGTCATGAGCAGCGAGCCCGAGGCGATGGTGCCGAGGGGATCGAGCCCGAAGGCTTCGCAGAGTCGCCGGCCCTCGGGCAGGACGGGCACTCGCTCGCGATCGACGCGAAGTCCCACGCCGGCGGCCTGGGCCAGCTCCCAGCACGCGGTGGCGAGGCCGCCCTCAGTGGGATCGTGCATGGCATGAACTCGCACGGCATGGCAGGCCGCCCGTGCCTCGGCCACCACGCTGATGCCCGGCCGCCTGAGAAATCCTCGCGCGCGCTCCACCACATCCGCGGCCACGCCGCGACGGATGGCCTCGTCCCCTCGCTCGCGGGCCATGATGGACGCGCCCTCGAGAGGCACCCCCTTGGTCAGGAGCACGGCATCGCCGACCTGTGCGCCGCCCGTGGTCACCAGCTTGTCCTTGTCCACCTCGCCCAGCATGGCGCCGACCACGATGGGGCGCGGCAGGCCGCCCGTCACTTCGGTATGACCCCCCACCAGCGAAACCCCCAGCGCCGCGCACGCCTCCGCCAGCTCGGCGAAGAGCTGCTCCACCTGGGCTTCCTGACTCCTGCCCTCGGGCAAGAGCACGGTGGCCATGAACCATCGTGGAGTGGCGCCACGCACGGCCAGGTCGTTGGCATTGACGTGCAGCGCGTACCAGCCCATCTCGTCGGTGGCGAAGGTGATGGGATCGGTGGTGGCGACGAGGTAGCGATCGCCCATGTCCAAAACGGCGGCATCCTCGCCCACCTGCGGCCCGACCACCACGCGCGGATCGGCCGCGATGTACTTGGTGAAGAGGCGCTGGAGGAGCTGGGCGGGCAGCTTGCCCACGGGCAGGTGCGGCATGGCCCACGTAGTATATAGGAGGCGCCCTTCCCCCGGCGCCCTCGGAATCCCCTGCCCCGTCGAGTGCGTCAAAAGGGGCGAGAGGAGAACATCATGACGACGTGGATAGCGATGGGGCTGGTGGCGCTGCTGTTCGTCGGCCCGCTCGTCTGGCGCACGTGGCGGGACCATCTCGAGGAGCGGGCGTTGTCCCTCCAGGCCGACCTCCAGGCCGCGGTCAATCACGCCCTCGGTGGCGAGTCGCTGGTCGCGGTGCGAGTGAAGCCGGGCGCGCAGAGCGACATGGGTACGGTCGAGGTCTTCGTGCCGTCGGGCTGGGAGAGCGAGCTCGAGGACGTGTGGCCGGTGGTGCTGTCGCACATTCCGGCCGGCTACGTGCTCGTGTTCAGGCCGAGCCCGGTTGCCGCCCCCGGCGCGCTCAAGCGCGCCGCCTGATCGGGGTCCCCTCCCGCAGTGTTTCCAAAGCTGATAGCCGTCACGGGGATCATCCTGATCCTCGCGATGGTGTGGGACGCCTTCGAAGCTCTCGTTCTTCCCCGCACCGCGAGCCGGCGCTTTCGGCCGGCCCGGCTCTTCTACCGCGCCACCTGGCCCACGTGGACTGCCCTGGCGCGTCTCGTCGGTCGCGGCCAGAGACGGGAAAACTTCCTCGCCATATACGGTCCCCTCTCCTTTCTCGTGCTCATGGCCTGCTGGGCGGTCGCGCTCATGGTCGGCTTCGCCATGGTGCAGTGGGGATTCGGCTCACATCTCAACGTCCCCAAGGGCACGAGCGGCTTCTGGGCTGATCTCTACATGAGCGGCACCACGCTCTTCACTCTCGGCATCGGAGACGTGACCCCGAACGGCGCCTTCGCCCGGGCCATCACCGTGGTCGAAGCAGGGGTGGGCTTCGGCTTTCTCGCCCTCGTCATCGGCTATCTGCCCGTGCTCTACCAGGGCTTCTCACGACGCGAGGTGAACATCTCGCTGCTCGACGCCCGCGCGGGCTCGCCGCCCAGTGCAGGTGAGCTCCTGCTCCGCCACGTAGACGACATGGCGGGGCTGGACTTGCTCCTCCGCGACTGGGAGCGCTGGGCCGCCGAGCTCATGGAGAGCCATCTTTCGTATCCCGTCCTGCTCTATTTCCGCTCGCAGCACGAGCACCAGTCCTGGCTCGGCGCGCTCACCGCCATCCTCGACGCGAGCGCCCTCGTCATGGTGGGCATCAATGGTGGTCCGACGCGTCAGGCCCAGCTCACCTTCGCCATGGCCCGCCACGCCGTGGTGGATCTCGCGCAGGCGAGCGGGGTCGCGCCGCGCGCGCCCAGTCCTGACCGGCTGCCCCCGGAGGACCTCCGCTCTCTTCGCGCTCACCTGGCTCAACACGGCGTCGCCCTCAAGGACGGCGCCATGGCAGACACCACCCTGGCCACCCTGCGCAGCCTCTACGAGCCCTTCGTTTCGAGCATGGCCGCGCGCCTTCTCCTCACCTTGCCCCCGTGGCGCTCGCCGGTGGACGAGGTCGATAGCTGGCGCACCAGCGCGTGGGAGTCGGGAGCATCGGGAATCGCTGGGCTATCCAGGCAAGACTTGGGAGATCATCCAGAGCTTTAGGTCGATCGTTGGCTCGCTGAATCCGGGCTACCGCTACTGCCCGACGTTGGTATCCCACTCCACGCCGGTGACGATCACACGGTACACAGGAGCCCTCAGCACCGTCCCACAGAATTGGAAGCCGGACTGGCCAACGATCTCCCGGGCGACGTTCGGAATATTCCGCGAGACGACACGGTCGCCATTCACACCCTGGACGAGCAGGCTCACGTTCCGCGCGCTCACCCGCTGGTCATTGTAGATGTGGCCGCACACCGCGGTGAAGTCGCGGGTCTGTGGCTCCACCGTCCACACGATGCGCAGTCCCCGGCTCTCCGTGACCTCGGAGCTCGGCACCGATTGCTGGGCGGTGGCGGAGCCGCCGAGCATGAGAAGCAGCGCGGCGGCCACGCCGAGACGAAGAAATCGCGTCACTAGAAAAGTCCCGAGGCCGCGCGCAGGGCCGCTAGCACCAGCGGCTTCGGATAGACTCCGAGACCGACGACGCCGGCGACACAGACGAGGATGGAGAAGGCGAGGAAGGGCGAGACGGGCACGGGCTGACGATGCTCGGGCGGGTCGATGTACATGCGCTTGGCCACGAGCAGGTAGTAGAAGAGCGCCACGACGGTCAGGATAGCACCAACCAGCACCAGCCAATACATTCCCCGTTCCGCGGCGGCCCAGAACACGTAGAGCTTGGCCCAGAAGCCGGCCACGAAGGGAATGCCGCCGAGGGACAGAAGGAAGAGGAGCATGCACAAGGCGAGCACGGGCGAGCGCTGGGCCAGGCCCCGGTAGGCCGAGATGGCCTCGGAGCCGTCGGACTGCGCCACCGCCTCCACCACGAAGAAGGCGCCCATGTTGCCGAAGAGGTAGGCGACCAGATAGAAGAGCATCATGGCCACGCCGTCCGCGGAGACGGCGGCGAACCCCACCAGCATGTAGCCGATATGCGCAATGCCCGAGTAGGCGAGAAGGCGCTTCACGTTCTGCTGCGGGATGGCCATCAGGTTGCCCGCGATGATGGTGATGGCGGCCAGCCCCGCCGCCGCGGGGACCCAGATGAGCACGGGATCGCCCACGCCTTCGAGGTAGAGCCTGAACATCACCACGAAGCCGGCGGCCTTGGGGGCCACGGAGAGCCAGGCCACGAAAGGCGTGCTCGCCGCTTCGTAGGTGTCGGGCACCCACATGTGGAAGGGAAAGGCGGCGATCTTGAAGCCGAGGCCGCCGAGGGTCAGGATCATGCCGAGGAGAAGGAGGGGAGGTCCGTCCTGAAGCGCGGCCGCCACTCCGGAGAGATCGGTTGTCTTCGAGATGCCGTACACGAAGGACAGGCCGTAGGCGATGAACGCCGAGGACACCGTGCCGATGAGGAAGAACTTGAGCGCCGCCTCCACCGACTCTTCTTCTCCCTTGCGGAAGCCTGCCATCACGTAGAGGGGGATGGACATGAGCTCGAAGGCCACGAAGATGAGGATGAGCTCGCGCGCGGAGGCCAGCACGAGCATGCCGAGGAGCGAGCCGAGCATCAACATGTAGTACTCAGTCGCCCGTCGCGCGAAGGTCGGCGCGCGAAGCGCGAGGGAGCCCAGCACGCCGAGAACCGTGGCGAGAAGGAAGAGGCGCTTGGAGAAGATGGCCAGCTCGTCCTGCACGAAGGTGCCGCCGAACAGCACGGCGCCTGGCTCGGCGCGGAAGGACAGGCCGAGGAGGACGACGAGGCCCACCGCGGCGAGCACGCCGACGCGGCGCTTGTCCTCGCCGCGGGTCAGAAGACCCGTGAAGAAGACGAGGAGGATCAGGAGGGCCAGCCCGAGCTCCAGCCCCATGCCGCCCATCATTGAAGGACCCCGAGACGGAGGAGCAGGGGCACCGTGGCGGTGTCGACGGGCCCGAGAGCGATGCCCGGCGCCACGCCGAAGAGCACCAGGGTGAAGACCAGAATGATGAGGGCGGCCCACTCCGGACCCTGGGCATCGAGCAGGTGCTGGAAATGCGGATCGGCGCTCTTGGGACCCCAGAAGATCTGCTTGGCCACCCGGAGCACATAGACGGAAGTCAGGAAGGCGCCGATCACGCCGGGGAAGAGCCACCAGGAGAAGGGCGACTGCCACGCCCCGAGGACCGTGAGGAACTCCGCGACGAAGCCCGCCGTCGCGGGAAGACCGAGCGACGACAGGCCCGCGATGGTGAAGGCGGTGGCGATGCCGGGCATCATCTGGCCGAAGCCACCCATGGAGAAGATGGCCCGGGAATGCGCCTTCTCGTAGACGAGGCCCACCAGGGCGAAGAAGAGGCCCGTCATGATGCCGTGGGCGAACATCTGGAAGACGGAACCGTTGAGCCCGCTCTCCGTGAGGGTGGCCATGCCCAGCATGACCACACCCATGTGGGAGACGGAGGAGTATGCGATCACGTACTTGAGATCGGTCTGGGCCATGGCGCTGAGGGCGCCGTACACGATGTTGACGCAGGCGATGGCGCCGACCAGCCAGACCCACTGCGTCGTCCCCTCCGGGAGGAGCCCCAGGCCCAGCCGCACCACTCCGTAGGCGCCGAGCTTCATGAGCACGCCTGCGTGAAGCATGGACACCGCGGTGGGCGCCGAAGCATGGCCGTCGGGGGACCAGGTATGCAGCGGCCAGATGCCGGCGAGGATGCCGAAGCCCACGTAGAAGGCGAGGAAGACCCACGACTGCAGCGCGGGGTCGAACTGAAGGTTCTCCATCTCGAGGAAGGAGAATGAGGTCGAGCCCGAGGCCACGTACAGGGCGAGGATGCCGACGAGGATGAACGCCGACCCGAAGAGGAGATAGAGGGTCAGCTTCATGGCCGCGTATTCCTTGGTGCCCACCCCTGTCCGCCGGAAGGCCCAGGCGAAGATGCCCTGGGGGCGCACGTCGCCGGAAGAGCCCCAGATGCCGATGAGGAGGTACATGGGCAGCACGGCGATCTCGTAGAAGAGGAAGAGCACGAAGAGATCGAGGGAGACGAACACGCCGTAGACGCCCGTCACGAGGAGGAGGAGGAGCGCGTAGAACTCCTGGCTCCGCTCCTTCACCGTCCACGAGGCAAACACCCCCGAGAAGATGATGATGCTGGTGAGGAGGACCATGAGCAGGCTCATGCCGTCCACGCCTAGCTGATAGTTGATGCCGAGGGGAGGCACGAGGGACAGCTCCTCGTAGAACTGAAAGCCCGCCGCCTCCCGCTCGTAACCCACGTAGATGGCGATGGACAGGACGAGCGGAATGGCCGTGGTGATGAGGGCGAGCACCCGGACGAGGAGCGGCCGATGACGCGCGAGGAACATGATGAGGACGGCGCCCACGAAGGGCGACCACGTGATGATGGACAGCGGGTGGATCTGCGCGAGGCCGCCGCTCATCGTGGCCACCGGATCCACACGAGGAGGAGGAGGACACCGAGGGCGATGCCGTAGACGTAATCCTGCCCGCGACCCGATTGCATCCGGCGCAACCTGTCCCCCGCCATGAGGGTCCACGCGGAGAGCAGGTTGAGGATGCCGTCGACGAGGTAGCGGTCTACCCAGCCCACGAGCCTGGCCAGCTGCAGCATGAGCCCGCGGTAGATGAAGGCGAAGATGTCGTCGATCCAGAAGCGCCGAAGGGCCGCCGCCCGGATGGGGCCGAACACGGCGGCGAGGGTGTCGGCGCTGATGGCCCGCCGCTGGTAGACGAGGTAGGCGAAGGCGATGCCCGCCAGTGCCACCACCACCGCGGTGGGAGTGAGCCAGCCCAGCTCCTCGAACTCCGCCCGCGGATGCCAGAAGGCGAAGAGGGTCCCGATGCCCACGGAGAGGAGGGCGAGGATCCACAAGGGCGCCGCCATGAACGGTGACGCGTCGTGCACGTGATGGTCGTGGGCATGGTGGGCGGCCGCGGGCGTCCCGAAGAAGGTGATGAAGACCACGCGGAACATGTAGAAGGCAGTGAGGAAGGCACCGAAGAGCAGCATGCCGAAGGGGCCGGGGAATCCTCCCGCGAGCACCGCGCCCAGGATCTCTTCTTTCGAGAAGAAGCCCGCGAAGAGCGGCACTCCGGCGAGCGACAGCGTGCCCACGATGAAGACGATGGCCGTCTGGGGCATCCGTCGCGCGAGCCCGCCCATCTGGAAGATGTCATTGGTGCCCACGGCGTGGATGACCGCTCCCGCCCCGAGGAAGAGGAGGGCCTTGAAGATGCCGTGGGTGAGCAGATGCAGGAAACCCGCGGACGCGAAGCCGGCACCGATGGCCGCCATCATGTAGCCGAGCTGCGACACCGTCGAGTAAGCGAGGACACGCTTGATGTCGGTCTGCACGCAGGCGAGCACCGCGGCGAGCAACGCGGTGAAGGCGCCGTTCCACGCGATGATCTGCATCACGTCGGGGGTGAGCCTGAATAGCCACACCGTGCGCGTGAGCAGGTAGACCCCGGCGGTGACCATGGTGGCGGCGTGGATCAGCGCGGAGACGGGCGTGGGGCCCTCCATGGCGTCGGGCAGCCAGACGTGGAACGGGAACTGGGCGGACTTGCCCGAGGCGCCGAGATAGATGCAGAAGGTGATGACGCCGAGTCCCGCGAGAGGAATGACGCCGGTGTCGGCCATCTGCAAGAGGTCGAGGAAGTCGAAGGTCCCCGTCTGCCGCCACAGGAGGACGATCCCGATGAGGAGGCCCACGTCCGCGGCCTTGGTGATCCAGAAAGCCTTGACGGCGGCCCGAGCCGCCTCCGGGCGCGTATACCAGTAGCCAATGAGGAGGTAGGAGCAGAGACCCACCAGCTCCCAGCAGATGAAGAGCTGGGCGAAGTTCGGGGCGAGCACGAGGCCCATCATCGAGAAGGCGAAGAGCGACTGGTACGTGTAGTAGCGGCCGAGGGAAGGCCCGGTCTCGTCGGAGAGATAGCCCAGCGAATAGACCTGGACGAGAAAAGACACCAGCGCGACGAGCACGAGCATGAGGGCCGAGTCGCCGTCGGCGAGGACGCCGATGGTGACGAGGGGGCCGGCTTCGGCGGGGATCCACGCCCACAGCCACTCGGTGAACCCCCCGTCCGTGCTCAACCTCAGCGCGCCGATGGCGGCCACGAGGGACCCGGCGGCGAAGAGCACGGACAGTCCGGCGGCGGCCCGGCCGTGGCGGCGGAGGGGCGTCACCACAGCCAGGATGATGAAGGAGGACGCGGGCAGCAGGAGGGCGAGGAGGGCGAGCCGGGCTGGATCGGTCATGGGCTCCCGTCAGCCTTTGAGAATGTCCAGGTGGTCGGCTATCACCGTGCGCTTCATCCGGAAGATGAGAATGACGATGGCGAGACCCAGGGCCACTTCCGCCACCGTGATGGGGATGGTGAAGCTGGTGAAGATCATGCCCACGATGTCCGCGTTGAATCGGGCGAAGGCCACGAGATTGATGTTGACGGCGTTGAGCATGAGCTCGATGCCGAGGAGGATGCCCACGGTGTTCCGCCGCGTCACCACGCCGAAGAAGCCGATGACGAAGAGCACCGCGGCGAGCATGAGGTAGGCATGGAGACCCACCCTACGTGTCCTCCCCTTGGTCGTCGGGAGCCTTCAGTCGGCCGATCAAGGTCATGCTCATACGTCGGGCCGAGCGAAGTACAGCGCGCCGAGCAGCCCCACGAGAAGGAGGACGGCGAGGAGCTCGAAGGGCAGCACGAATTCGGTCAGGAGCACCGCGCCGAGAGCCCGCGTCACGTCCACCGCGATGACTGGTCGCTCCACGGGCAGGGCGGCGCTTCGGAGAAAGCGCAGCACGGCGAAGAGGAGTGCGCCGGAGAGAATCGCCCCCGTCACGAGGTGCCGGCTGACCTGGCTCATGCGGCTGCCGACGAGGCGCTCGGTGGTCACGATGGCGAAGACCACGATGGT